>NZ_CP132957.1:2421840-2724570 GCF_030863805.1 Kineothrix sp. MB12-C1 | reverse complement strand
AGAATAATAGCCTATATTTTCAAAAACTGAAGTCTTTATCATCATAGAAGGGTTTCCAAGTTTACATCCTTCTGTAAAAAAAAGCTTCAACCACTCTCCTTGTGTATGATTTTGGGAATTCCACATTATATCTCTATTCTCACATAATTCAGATGGAACTGGCAGCTCATTTTCATCTACAACACTAATCCAAGTAAAACAAGCCCCGTATTCTTTATTTTTTTCCAAAAATTCCACTTGCTTTTGTAATTTGTCTTTTTCCCAAAAATCATCACAATCTATCACGGCACAGTACTCGCCTTGTGCCTGAGAAATAGCAAAATTATGTGCTGATGGTATTCCTTTATTTTTTTCAAAATAAAATGTTTTTATTCTTTGATCATCCGCTGACAGCGCCTCTATAATTTGGCGCGAATTATCTGTTGACCCATCATCTACAATAATTAATTCAAAATCCTGATATGATTGTGTCAATACACTTTCAATTGCCTGATTTATATATTTTTCTTTATTATAACTGGTAAGTATGACACTAACTTTCTTTTTTTCCATTAAAGTATTCCTTATTTACTTACTTTCTCCATAATTAGATTAATTTTCGTAGGATCTCCCCATACACCGGGAGAATCATATTTTCTATCGGGAAAAGCACCATAATCAAGCCTAATATTCAAATTATGCTCTGCTATGAATTCTTCTACCTGTTGTCCCAATGATTTAGGTTGACCTGTACACACATTAATAATTCCTTTCACTTCATCTTGGACACTGGCCATTACTATTTGCTCCGCCAATTTTTTAACCTGGATGAAATCATATTGATTTTTTCCTGACGTAAAAGGGAATAATTCCTTCCCATCTTCCTCTGCCTGCAATATTTTAGAAAAAATGGAACTACTTTTAGATTCATCTCCAAGAATATAATATGCCCTCAGCCAATATAAATTAACATGATATTCTTGAGCAAGTATTAGTAACGCTTGCCGCAATGCATTTTTAGCAATTCCATATTTTGATAATGGATTACAAGGTGTATTCTCATCGACAGAGCCCTCCCAATAGCCGATTTCATGCATTGTCCCCATAACGCTGACTCTTTTCAAACCACCTTTAATCATATTGAGCAAAAACAAATAGTGATTGGATACTTCTTGCATATGTGCATCCGAATTATGAATAAATCCATCCTTCCATGCCATATGTATACAAGCATCTGGCTCACCCAACTGTTTATAAATATCTTTATCGCCACTAAATATAGGAACATCGGACAATTCTGCTCTGCTATCAATTCCCTTTTTATCGAAGTCAGAAGCAATTACTATATGCCCTTCATCTAATAACTTTTTAACGACATGGCGCCCTATGTATCCCCCTGCTCCTGTAACTAATACTCTCATTTTCCATTCTTACATAATGTATAATAAGCCAAATACATTATGCTTTTCCTTTCCTTAAAATTGCAAGTATATTCCTACATAACATATAACATGCATAATAATCTTTTTCTGTATTTATATAAAATAATTATAAAACATCGGCAAAATGTTTCTTTAAACTACTAAAAACAATTATTCCAAGCAATAAAATAATACCAGTTACAGACCAAAAATATAACATCATCTGTGGTTTTTCCCAAAACCATATGTGCTGAAAGAAGGCATCTCTATATCCTTCTACTATATAACACATTGGATTTAGCTTTAAGATTTTCTCTCCGGTCTTACCAAATATTGTAATATTATACATTATAGGCGTTGCCCACATGCCAAGCTGTAATATTATATTAATTATATAATTCATATCCTTGAAAAAAACTGTTATTGCAGAAGTTATATTTGCAATCCCCCATGCAAGTATTATAACGCAAAATGTATAATATATAAACTGGCATAAATATATGGTCAACGGTATCCCATAAATCAACTGCATAATAATTGCAATTATCAAGAAAAACATATGAACAATTATAGAAGAAACAATCTTAACTATTGGTAATACTTCTATTTTAAATACAACTTTCTTTACTAAATAATTATATTCTACCAATGAATTTGTCGCACTTGATAACGCTTCCGAGAAAAAAAACCATGGTATTATTCCCACCGTAAGCCATAAGGCATATGATACCCCTTCAACCGGCAAAGACCTAAAGCCCACACCAAATATAATAACATATATTATAACTGTGATCATCGGCTGTATAAATGCCCATACAGCCCCAAAATATGAGGCAGCATATTTCATTTTAAAGTCATTACCTGCCAGATTTAATATTAATCTCCATTCCCTTATTATATCCAATATCCAACAAAAAGTTCGCCAAAAAAATTTATATTTGATATAAACAATTATCATTAAGAATAAAGCAGCAATCCAAGATGCTGCATTTTTAATGATTTGGAGCTGCCGTATATTATCATCTGTCTTATCTATCAAATGACTCAAATCTAAAATAATATATGGATCAGTTCCTTCAACGGCAATACTGTATATTCCTTCGTCATATTTAATCCCTTGTATACCATTTTCTTGTATAATACTTTTATTCGTAATATTTTCTTTAATATTATATCTGCTAATGTTCAAGTCCGAGATTTGAACAGTATTGTCATTATACCCAAGATCAATTCTCAAAAAAGTATTATTGTTATTAATTTCCTCTGTAATAGTTATAGGCTTTTTTGCACTGATATCATATAAAAATGCGTTTTCTTCATTAAAGTGTTCAGGTTTATCACTATAAAATATCTGATTATTTCCATGCTGAAGATACTCTATTGTATATTCTATGCAATATTTATTGATATTCAATTCAAAAGAATATATTAAAATAAATGCAAAAAGTATTCCTATTACAAAAGATAATATCAATCTTTTAACCTTCATAAGTCATTCCTCAAATTTCCCATACATGTTTTAAAACCACTTTACCTTCTGCAATATAATTCATATTAACAAAAAAATTAAGGTATTGTGTTTGATAATCAAATTGAACTATTGCTGTACTATCAAATAAAGCTACATCAAAATAATAATGTCCACCAGTTATGTTCAAAGTATTATATTTTAAGACAACTTCATTAATGCCTTTTTTCCATGGTATATGAATACCATCAAGCAAAGTATTTAAACCGCAAATATATTCGTTATTTATAGTCCTTATTGCAACACCTAAGACTGGATCGTTTATCGTTGTATCTTTAACTAAATACTTTATGCGTAAAAACACGTCTTCCCCAAAATTAACGCATTCTGTTTCCTTCCTCTTTTCGTTATAAAGCTTTACATCTGTAATCTTAGCAATATCAACTCCTTGTAAATCATATTCAGAATCTTCTTGCTGAGGGGTAATAAACTTTTTCTTTTCTTTTGAATACATTTCATATGACAAATCACTGCCCAAAAAATCATTATAGCTATCTGTTACTTCATCTGTGTCTCCATCCATGATTACTGTTCCGTTATTTATCCAAATCGTTCTTTTACAAAACCTTTTTACTGAATTCAAATCATGACTGACAAACAGTATTGTCCTGCCTTGTTCCATAAACTCCGTAAACTTATTCATGCATTTTACCTGGAACCTTGTATCTCCCACAGCTAATGCTTCATCTACAATTAATATTTCTGGTTCTACGCTAATGGCAACTGCAAATGCCAACCTCACAAACATACCGCTTGAATATGTCTTTACCGGTTGATTAATATAATCCCCTATGTCCGCAAATTCAATAATATCATTTATCTTCCTATCAACATCTTTTTTGGTCAGTCCCATAAGTGTTCCATTAAAATAAATATTTTGAATACCTGTATACTCCATGTTAAATCCAGTACCCAACTCTAATAAAGCCGATATTCTTCCCTCATGACGCACTTCTCCTTCTGTTGGATTAAGTACACCAGTAATTATCTTTAATAAAGTAGACTTTCCGGAACCATTTCTCCCAATTATTCCAACCGTTTCTCCTTTATTTATATTTATGTTTATATCCTTTAAGGCGTAAAACTCATTGTGGTATTTTTTATTTTTTAGAAAGGTTTCTTTTATTCTGTCAGTAGGCTTTTCATATAGCCTATATACTTTGCTAACACAATCTATACCCAAAACTTCCTCTATCATGAAATATCATTTCTCCTTTATCTATTTTGATACTCCGCCTTTACTTTAATCAGGGTATTATACATTAAGTTTATCTCCCTGGTATCAACAGAAACCATACTCATTCCAAAAGTGAAAGTCTGACACCTATCAAGCTGGTTTACTTTATAATATAATTGAGGATTATCGCAAAAGAAAAAGTATTGCCCTGCCTCTAAAGCATCTAAATTAGAATGTTCATATAGAATGTCCATTTTTCCTGATTCATTCTTTATCTCAGCCTTTACATTTTCTATGACACATTTACCGTCCCCAATATCTACACATATGCTCTTTGCCATTGGCGGAACGTTTATTTCCCAAATAAAATCTGTTCCCAACCCCCATATGGGAAATTTATCCTGCAATTCATTTTGATAATTATCCCCTAAATCGTATTTAAATGTCACAAAAAAGGATGGATAATATTTTACTATTCTATCAGTCTGTATATCTAAATACTCTTTTCCAGTTTTAACCTCGTAAACATATTGATAAACAGACCCGTACGGACGCATTTTCCAAAATGATGCCGGAACTCCCAAAACAGAATGATAGGTATTTTCAATCTCATTATCTCCTACTTCATTATATGTACCAAATTTTTTAATAGGAAATAATCCTGCTTCCAATAGGATACTCTCTAAACTATCCTTTGTAAAGAAATGAATATGCGTATTATCTAAAAGCCCAGTATCGGTATACATAAATTTATTATTAATCAAATTTATCGCAACAGAATTATGTGCTATGTTAGGTACAGAAATCAAAATGGACCCGGTCTCGCTCAGCAATAATTTAGCTTTATGCAGCAAAAGTCCAGGATCATGCAAATGTTCCAACACATCTGCTAATATAATGTAATCAAACTTTATTTCTCTATAACGCTCTACCCATTCGTAGTCTTCGATATCGCCTGTAAGCAAGTCTTCTGCATACATTAAAGCTTGTCTTCCGGCTGTCTCATCTATTTCTACTAAATAAATTTCACATTCCAATTCTTCTTTCATGTATTTCGTCAGTCTTCCATTTGCAGGACCAAATTCCAATACGCAAGACCCTTTGCGAATTTGTTTTGCTATTATTGACAACGAATTATTGTATATCATGTCTAACTTAAAATCATACTTCATTGAGAACTCCTTCTTTTTATATATTTTAACAGTTTGGGAAACTTCTCTTTTATTTTCATTTTAGTCTTATATTTTATACATTTAATTAACCATTCGGAACTCACTTTATAAATAGGAGTATTTTGATAATCATTTATTTTTTCATTTCCTTTTAAATCATCCCACCTACTATACAGTTTGTTATAATCTAACGGCTCTTCCAATACCTTATTTATAAAATTTTCTGTCTCTTCTGTAACATCCTGCCAGGTTCTATCAAAATATAAGTCTACATCAATATGGCATTTTTGATTTGATAAAATCAATTTAAATATATTTTCTAGTTCTTCACCATAATCATACAAAAAAAAGTTACTTTCATAATACTTAAAATAATTTTTCAACTCTATATTTAACTCATTTCTTTGTAAAATTATCTTTTTTCTAAATTGTATAGCATTAACAATTGGAAGTCCAAAACCTTCATATATACTCGGAAACAATATCCCAATTGATCGTTCTGTCAAATAATTCATGTGTTCATCTTCTATTTCTCCACTTTTCAGTCCATATATATTTTTAGCTTCGAATCCCGTCTCGTTCATTCCTATTATAACATAGTTATAAACAGATTCTATTAAAAAAGGTAACGTCTCTTTTAACCATTTATGTTCATAAAAGTTACCGAAGACGATAAAATATTCTTCAAATGGTATAGAAAAATCTTCTTTATTTACTGGCTTTTTATTATTTACTCCATGATAAATTATTTTTGTTTCAATATTTCGTTGTTCAAATTCTTTGAAATAATAATCAGTAGTATCTTTTAACGAAAACTCACTAATTGAAGTCATACCATCACAATATCTGATAGCTTTGCGAAAAACTTCTTGTCTTTCGTAATCTAAAATTAATAAATGATTAGTTCTTATACTAATAATATCTTGCATACAAAAAATAAACTTCAAACTAGTCTTATTTAGTATGAGAAGGTGTTCTATGTGATATATCTGTGACGGAACAAATGCCAGATGAAAAGTTTCTTTTATTGTATCCGGAAATAAAACGTTAGGATATATATCGGAAATTTTAAAAAAATTATCTGCACGTCGATTAACTAAAATAAAAATTTCATACTTTTCTTTATATTTTTTGTAGAATTCTTCTATAAAAGCTAAATTATATTCAGTTGAACCATTATAAATAGAAGGCAGCTCATATAGACTTATTAATATTCTTTTTTTTCTATAAATACATTCACTAATCATGTCTGAAAAATAATCGATAACATCTACTTGATTATTGAAATAATCTTTTATTATTTTTTCATAATAAGGATATCTGTCCAATAAAATATTAGAATTTTTTTCTTCAAGTAATTGTTTGTTTTTTTCGCCAAAGCTCCTTCCTTCAAAATGATATACAAAAGAGTAATTTGACATCAATGTATTATATCCATATCTATTAATCCTTTGACAAAAATCGTTTTCTTCCTGATATCCCGCCCCATATATTTCATCAAATAACCCGAATTTCCTAATTATTTCTCTTTTTATTAAAATCGCAAAACCTACACCAGTAGGTATAACAGCTTGCCGCGGTAGTTTATCCTTTATTGCTTGATATATTTTATAGCTCTCCTCAAATGTTACTTTTCGCTTTAAATTGTTGTTGATAGGAACAGTCAATAGCGTTGCATTATTGCTTCGCGGACATACCGCCCCATGGCGTTCATTAGAATACAACACATACAACATCTCTTCAAGAAATCCTTCGGTAACACAAGTATCCGAGTTCAGCAGCAAAATATCATTATCAGAATTATCAGATTCAAAAACTCCTCTGTTGCAGGTCTTTATAAAGCCAACATTATTAGGATTTCTTTCATAAATAAACATTGGGTGTCCTTCAATCAAATCTTTAATATTATTTTCCATTTGTCTCCATTGCGGACCCATGTCATTAATAATTAATATTTTATTTCCATCAGGAATATATTTTATAAGAGAATTTAAACATATCTCCAAAGTTTCCCAGTCCTTATAAACTGGTATTATTATTGTCACAGCCTTCATCATTTTTTCCTCTATTAATCCATCATTTATTACGAATAACTTTATCAGCCAGCGATTTAACCCTCAATTTTAATACAAAAATAAAATTACAGTATATGAATATAGTTTTTTTTATATTAAATAATAAATTATAATAAGAAAACTTCTCTGAACTTTTCATATCAATTAATTTTTCAATAGTTTTAATTTCCACGAATCGTCTTTCCAGTTGACTAATATTTATTTTCTCATTTATTTTTAGACTTATTTCTTCCAAGAACTCATTGTTATTATCATAGCAAATCTCAAAGATTCTTAATGCTCTATTATTAAGAAATACTTTTTGCCTCTCTGTTTCAAGTTTTCCATATACAATAGCCGCATCGTACAATCCTGTCGGAAGTTGATTTTCTTTAAATATCCTAAAACTTTCGATCTTCTCATTAAAATATCTTTTAATTTTTCTCAAATTGCCAGCAGAGGCTAAAATATATATTTCCTGATTCTTCTTCATTCCTTTTATCTCAAATACCTTTTTCAAAAAAAGAAAGCAATTCTTGAATTCCTTATTTGTATTTACACTTATATTCCTCAGGTCTATAATAATTCTTATCATATCATCAGCGTCTTTGACTATGGCATTTGCAAAATAGTCAACCGCACAATAACTATATTTAAGAAATCGCTCCGTCAACTCCCAATACTCCGGGTATCTTTTAAGTAAAACGGCACTATTTTTTAACTCTAATTCTTTTTTTTTACTTCCAAATGATTTTGATTCATCGTGAAAAATATATGCTTTATTTGCAGCAATTATTTTATATCCATATTTTCTTACTCTCATGCAAAAATCATTTTCTTCATTATAACCAGGACTAAAAACTTCATCAAATAGCCCATACTTTTTAATCAATTCCCGTTTAATTAAAAAAGCAAATCCCACTCCAGTTACAAGGTCGTACATTAGAGGTAAATACTCTTTAATTTTTTGGTAGATAGCATAACTTTCATCTGCCGAATATTCATTTTTCATCTTATTTACCGGAACTGATAAAAAAGTAGCATTATTACTCCTTGGACAAACTACTCCGTTCCATGCATCATCATATAATACATTTTGCATTTCTTCCAAAAAATCTGATGTCACTCGTGTATCTGAGTTAAGCAACATAATGTCATTATCACTTTTATCCAATTCAAAAACAGCTCTATTACAAGTTTTCACGAACCCAATGTTTTGAGGATTTCTTACATATTTAAACCTTTTATCATCTCGTATAATATTTAGTATTCTTCTTTCAATACCGTCTGCCTCTGGGCCAATATCATTTATTAATAGAATTGTATGACATGTGTTTACATACAACTTAAGTGATTCAATACAGACCGATAAAGAATTCCAATCATTATATATTGGTACTACGATAGTCACACTTCTCATACTTTTTAATCCTCAATAATCATTTTCCACTTTTTGATAATTTTATTCCACTGAAAACAATTACCAATATATTTTCTTGCCTTAATTCTCATTTCAACATTTTCGCTGTTTTTTATGTGAGAAACAATTTGTTCCATTTCATTATAATTATTATACCACATTCCCGCATCGCTTCTCTCGCAATGCCCCCGCAGCACCTCACATTTCCCATTTACTACTACCGGCACTCCCAAGGCCATGGCCTCAAGAACCGCAATGGACAAGCTCTCAAACTGAGACGGTAGCCAAAGAATCTTGGCCCCCTTTATCGCGTTATATTTATCTTCCTCAGGAACAAATCCAAGGTACTGAATATTATCTTGCTCAGGAATATCCATATAAGCTTTCCCTATCACCACAAGTTGTAAATCTTTGCTATTCTCACTGAATCTTTGAAAATAGGCAAACATCTCATCGCAGCCTTTCTCTGCATCCACCCTTCCTGCGTAGAGCATATATTCCCCTTCAATTCCATATTTTTTCCGAAAACTCTCTGCATCAACATTGGCCGGCAAATCTATACCAACACTGATCACTTCACTGTCAATTTCCTCATTATGAAATAAGCGATGCACAAAATCTCTTTCTTCCGGTGTCAGAAATACTATTTTTCTGGGAAGTCGGAATACTTTCTCATATAATTTGAAATAAATGCAGTACTCATCATGAGCTGTAGGCACAAATATAGCTTTCTCCGCCGCTTCACGCATACCGAACACTGTGGGATAATACATATAGGTAACAAATATAAAGGCATCATATTCGTCCTTATTTTCCCGTATATATTTCACCAGATCGGGAACATATGGCCCCAATACTTTATTCCATGTCTCCGTCATTCTGCGGGTATTTACGCCAAACCGAGTAATAAGAATCTTAAGAAGTCTTTGGCTGCCGCGGCTGCGCTTCCTTTTTACAGAAAACCTCCTTACCCTTACTCCATCAATGTCTTCTACATCCTCTTTGTAATAGTCTTCCCACTTTTCATAAGTGAGGGCTTTCGATGTCAGTACCTCTACTTCATAATATTCTTTCAGCTTCTGAGCCATAAGCATCGTATAATATTCGGAACCGCCATTTACCTCTTTACCATATCTTTGATTAACAAATGCTATTCGCTTCATATATTTCCTTCAATCTATTTTTCATCCTATCCGCTGAACATGTATAGGTCAGATGTTCCTTCACATGGTTTTCAGCATCCTTCCCTATTAACTCCCGATATTCTTTGTCTTCCCATAATTTTTTCATATAGTAGGCTGCGTGTGATGTATCCGCATCCGCCCAATAATTTCCCTTTTCGTACGGACCAATGGTTTTCTTCAACTTTATTAGTTTGTAGTCCACAAGGCAAGCATTTTCCTCATTCATGAACTCTATGGAAGCTGACCAATTGGTTGCAATAACGGGTTTTCCAAGTGCCATAGCCTCTGCCAAGGGAAGACCGAATCCTTCTGATCGATGCAAGGAAACGAGAATATCACACATATTAAGCAAGGAATCCACCTCAAGCCTTGTAAGATTCTTAGTAATAAAATAAACATTTTTATAATTCTTCAGTTTATCTTTTAACTCTACTAATTTTTTCTCTTCCGCATGATTCACCTTGATTACAATTCCTACCGTGTCATTTTCCACGTGGAAATCCCCCACTGGAAATGCTTTCATATACGCATCAATTACTGCTTCAGGATTCTTCCTTTCACTGATGCTAATAAAATCATACATAGTCAAAAAGAGTAGCTTATCCTCCGGTAAAGAAAAATATTTTCTGTCCAGATAGCCTTCTTTTTTCACTTCAATCGCATAGGGAATTGTGATTACCGGTTTATCCGTCTTTTTTCTTATGCTATTACTTATGAATTCGGAAGGTGTCCATATCTCGTCCACTGTTTGGATACCAGGAAGCCACCTGTCCGGAAAATCCTCCAATTCCCACAGCCAATAAGCAATATTATAACGATAATCAAAGAGGCTATTATCTGCTTCGTTATAGTCTGCTGCCCATGTCTCGGGAATCCAATGGATTATATTCACATCATACTTCACGTTTTCCACAAGTTTGTGTGCCCATGCATTATCATTATGCTCCAGATTCCCGTGCAGGTTAGTCTGTTTGATCTCAAAAGGGATCTCACTCTTTTCTATCATTCCAGCCAAAATTCTCATACTCTGTCCAAGTCCTGTCTCTGCCTGAACATCTCCAATCAGGTTGATGCCTTGTTGATAATATCCCTGCCGGTAAGGCTGTACCTGCTTCTTTCTTTCTAACATTTTCTGACTATTCCTCATACCTATCGCCTTTTTCAGCTTTAAAGCGGCGGCATCCGGAAGTATTCTTCTAACTGCTTGTTTCATTTTCATTTACAACAATCCTCTGCTATACAGGCTTACTATTTTTACATTATAACGGACTTTCCCGTTAATTACAATCTTTCGGCGTCAATGTGCACTTCGTTGGCTAAGTCATCAAAAGTTTCTTAAAAAAGAAGAGGCCTTACAATCTCATTCTTCTATAAACCTTCTCAGCAGATCTTCTCCATTGGAACATTTCCACCCTTTTCTTAATCTCCTTTATCGTCACTGCATCACATTCCTGATGAATTCCCTGGCGCATTTTTTCTTTCAGTTCTTCTTTATCACCGGAACGAAAATAAGATGCTGCCATTCCAAGAACCTCCGGCAAGGATGCCGCATCGGAGGAAATCACCATAGTTCCTACTGTCATGGCCTCTAAGGGAGGCATACCGAAGCCTTCGTAGATAGATGGAAATATAAAACAGTCCGCCATATGGTATACATATGGCAGGTCTTCATCGTCGATAAATCCTGTCACCACTATATTCCTTCTATAGTCTTCCTCAATTCTATCGAGGAATTCGTCCATCTTCCATCCTTTTCTTCCTGCTAGGACAAGAGGAATATCTACACTTCCTTCCTCTAGCAACTCCACATAAGCTTCCACAAGAAAGGGAAGATTCTTGCGAGGCTCCAAAGTCGCAAGGCAGAGAAGATACTGCTCAGGAAGATGATATTTACGGCGGATATCTAGAGAACGGTTTCTTATTTTCTCCAACCGGTCTATCGTTTCTTCTTTCTTTTCTTCTCCCTGTGCCGCAGCTTGTGGCTGGTCTGCCACATAATCCATAAACACATCCGAGATTCCACAATAGGCAAGTGTAATTTTATTTTTATTATAACGGAACTTGTCCATAATTCTGTCCCGCGTGAACTTCGAATTCACAATAATTCCTTCACTGACAAGCAGTGCACTGCGAATGGTCAGCTTAAAATATAATTCCATCTTCTTCTTCATCGTCTCAGGGCAGTCCCAACTGGTAAGATCGTGTATCGTATTGTATATTCCTCTTTTCCAGAAGAGAACCGGGCTTTGAAAGGCCAGAAAGAGATAGCGGTCTGCCTTGATTCCATAGAGATGGAATGGCAAAATAATCTGTTGGAATACCAGTTTATTCTGCCCTTTATACACCTTACAGACAACATTTTTTTTGTCTGCATATCTCCTGAAATCTTCATGGACTTTATTTTTAAATAACAAGATATAAGTATGTTTTTGCTCGCTGTCCAGATCAATTAATTCCTGTGTGATACTCATCGCATAACGCTCTATCCCCGAAAAATTGTCCGCCAGAGAAGTCAAATCAATTGCTATTCTCATATATTTACTTTCCTCACCGTTCTATCTTCCTTTGTTTTCCTATATTATAGCGAATCAGATCTACTATTACAATCAATATACCACCGGCAAGAGCTCCCCCCAGCGCACTCAAGATACTATTCCTGAAATATTCAATCCGTACAATGCTACCGCTTTTTTCCACGAGATAGTTTTTCTCAATATCAATATGCTCAATTCGGTCTTCACCGAAACTTTTCCCTATTCTTTCCGAATAAACACTGCCGGATACTTCATTGTCAATATCGATAACATCAAGGCGCTCGCTAGCCTCTGCCATGAGATATTGGAGTACTTCCCGATATTCTTCTTCCGTCACATCATAATACAGCTCCAACAATCGAATGCGGAAGGAATGGTAATCACCGCTTCTATGAATGGACTGCGGAAGAGAGAACTCCAACGCAAATCTTATCTCATTTTCTGTCAGTTTATCGGATAATCCAGCCTCATCTAATGCATTCTTGAGAATGATATCTTCTTCTATCAACTCCCGATAACGATTCATTTCCTCGTTCAGGGCATCTTTCGTTCCCTCTTCATTTCTCACATTCACAATAACACTTTGTGCATCCACATAGTTCAATGCCCCTATCGGAACATCTACATATAGCGGAGAAACACCAAGCGAAAGATAAGCAACTACCCCTATAGCACCGAAACTAATGCTTCCTGCCAAAATATATTTTCTATTCTTTATAACTTCGTTAAGTGCATATCTCCATTTTTCTGCAATAGGTGAAGACACCTCTTCCCCTGCCTCCTCACCGAATAGAACTTCCCCTAAGAAAATAAGGGAAATATTCATAAACGCATTGGAGATAAACTGCTCCATAATCCCATACAATAAAAAGGAAAATATCATAGCCAATGCCGGAAGCCTTTCTTTCTGCTTCCTTGTCATCCGTGCTACTATAATAGCATATCCCACATAAAATAAAATAAAAGCTACTATACCAAAAGTCATTAAGAAATAAACGTATCCATTATCCATAATAACCCAGAACCCCGGGATATCTCGCATTCTTGCCCCAAACATCGTAATCGGCTGATTCAACAGATAATAACCGGAAAAGGATAATCGCGCTTGTAACATATGATCTAATTTCTGCATCAGTGGATATTGTAATATCAAAGGAGCTAAAAGAGAAAATAACACGCTAAAAGGTAGGACAAGCTGGCAGATTATCTTTTCGACTTTATTCAAGCGTTGACGCTTTACTGCATATAAATTAAGCAGGAGATAGAAAGTAGTTACTACTACACCTGTATAACTGAGGGAAAACAGGAAAACAAGTATATTACCAGTCATAAGTGCCAGCATCTTCTTCCACCTATAATTTCTTCCCCAACAATAGCATAGGAATGCAGTTAATATAAAGTAAGATATGTGGAATACATTCCCTGTACTATATCCCATTCCCCATCGGATAACTTCGCCAATTCCGCCCTTTTCATGTACTACCATTGGGTTAGTTATAACTCCAGCTCCGGCCAAAATTACTGTTAACATGAAAGAAATTCCATAAATGACTGCCCCTAAGTGAAACAACTTATGCACCTTCATATCCTTCATTCCAACAACGGTAAGTGTAGTTAGTACAATTCCCATTCTCCCCGAATTCCTATATGCAACAAAGGCTATGAGACATAAAAGTATCATAGCCACGACTTGCTTTTTATTATATTGGGTCAATACAAGTTTTAAGGCCACACAAACACATGCCACCGCGCTTAAAAGGTAATATATTTTATCTCCGCTATCCAGCCCTATTCCTTTTGCAAAAATCATTAACCCGAAAAACAGGTAATAGGAAAACTCCTTTAAATTGTTCTTCGTCATGAAATATCCATCCTATCCTTCTATCATTATCTACCAATACTATAATATTCCACACCTTGTTCTTTCATAGATTCTACGTTATAAACATTTCGTCCATCGTACACAAGCGGTGTCTGCATAAGCTTTTTAAAGGTATCTTCAGAAATCTCCTTTATATCCTTCCACTCTGTGAAGATAAAGCAAAGATTCGCTCCCTTTAAAGCCTCTTCCGGATTATCTACATATGTAATTCTTCCTCTTCCATTCGTACCTTCTGGATATTTTCTTTTAAAATTTTCCACCGCTACTGGATCATACGCATAGATTTCTGCTCCATGGGCTAGCAGAAGTTCTACATTATCGATTGACGGAGCTTCTCTTAAATCATCTGTTCCTGGTTTGAAAGCAAGCCCTAATACCGCTACTTTCAATCCCTCAAAAGTAATCATTCGATTACTTGCCTTCTTAAATAGTCTTGTTTTCTGCCTTACATTAACTTCCACTGCCGCCTCTACCGTCTCCAGATGATATCCTGCATTAATAGCCAGAAACTTTAAGGCCTTCGTGTCCTTGGGAAAGCAGCTTCCACCATATCCGATACCTGCCTTCAAGAAGTTCGAACCTATTCTTTCATCATAACTCATTCCTTTCGCTACATCCTCAATATTGGCTCCCACTAATTCACATAGATTCGCGATATCATTCATATAAGATATTTTAAGTGCAAGAAAATCATTAGCAGCATATTTTGTCATCTCCGCACTTCGTCTACTAACCGATACAATCGGTATTTGGAACGGCTCATAAATCTTCATCAGCAGTCCTTCTGCCTCTTTGGTTTCCGTGCCGATAATAATACGAGCTGCATGAAGGGTATCATGAACAGCAGAACCCTGTGCGAGAAATTCCGGATTAGAAGCCACCTCTACCTTAACATCTCTAATGAGGAAGTCTCGAATAAACTGTTCCACCTTATCGTTCGTCCCAACCGGAACCGTAGACTTCACCACTACAAGACAATCTCTTTCCACCGATTCAGCAATCTGTCTGGATACCGTTGCAATATAGCTTAAGTTTGCCGAACCATCCGGCTGTTCCGGCGTGCCCACTCCAATAAAAATGGCATCCGCATCTCGATAAGCATTTTGGTAATCTACCGTATAATGAAGTCTTCCTGCTGCATAATTTCTCTGCATCAACTCCTCCAGCCCTTCTTCATAAATCGGAGAAATACCAGACTCCATTAACTTTACTTTCTTCTCATCCACATCCACACAGGTTACATCATGGCCTACTTCTGCAAAACATACTCCTGCCACCAAACCTACATAACCAGTTCCTGCCACTACTAATTTCATCCCTATAAACCTCCAACCTTTTACTTTTTACTTCTTTTTTCCTTAAATTTTTTTTAAACATCAAAAAATTTTATTATTCCGATGCATCTATCCTCGATATGCCAAAAAACTACATAGCATAATAAATGAAATAAAAATCAAAATATGAATCCAAATCAGACCTCTACTTACATACCTATTAGAGCACTGGTTTCTTTCCATATATTCACTTATTTTAGGACTATTAAAAAGTAATAAAGCAGTTACAGCTCCTATCCACACCGTTCTCATTAGTACAAATATAGAATTCAACGTATGTTCTGAATAAATTTTATTCAGTAAGTCAAAGACAGATAAGATATTCTCATAATCGATATCTCTTATAACCGAAGGCTTCACTGACCACCTTGGTGTTAAAAATGTACTTGCACTTCCTATATAAACAGCAATGAAGCTGCCACTTATGATATTATCTAACCACATATTGATTTCAAACAGTTTTTTTCTACTAATTATTGTTATATATAAGTATGGTAATACCATGATTATTCTATAAAAATGTTCATAGCTAAAAACTAGCCAAATGAAGTTAATGACGAGCATATAGTATATCGAATATTCTTTCCATTTCCCTTGATCCGTCGTATTAAAAATATAACACCCTATATATATCATTAACAAAATAAAAATAATCTTACTAATGGATCCATAGGAAATAGATAAGGTGTCACTAAGATAATTATCCAACATACTACTTTGTATATTGTTAGCACTCGTAGACATTCGATAACCCGGAATAAAGAAAAATATACACTGAAATACAACGGTCGCACTAACAATAAGAGTACTTTTTACTACAATCTTTATGACACATTTTTCCGAAAGCAAAATCAAACCTATGCATGGGATTAAGAAATAAGGTTTTACTAACATAGACAAGGCAGCAAAGATAATAAATTTTTTCACATCATTATTTAAATAGTAATGGAACGATATGAGACCTAATGTTACCCACAGAATATCATTTTGCCCTGCATAACCTATCGCAATTAATACATAGACAGAAGAACTGATTAGTAATGCCAATAATGACTTGTCCTTTTCACTGCTGTTCTCACCTATACATTTCATAGAATAGCGAATAAGAATAATTAAGATAACTACATAATATAACTTTGCCCATAACATGCAAATTACTGACTTCGTTATTTCTACCCCTCCAAAGTAATGGGCAATCCATATCGGTATATTCCATATCGCATGAGGAATGAATCCCAGATACATGCTTCCACAATATTGATGATGCACATCGTGTAAGTTTAAAGCTGTGTAATTGTAAAAGTCTAAGATATTTCCGTTCCATAAACAATCCAAAATATTTAAACTCCAAACCGTCATGGAAACATTATCTATATAAGTAAAAACAAAAAATGATAGCAGACCGATAGAGAACGTAGTAAGCCATTCGTATTTATAATTTATTTTACTTATTCTTCTTATCTTGTCGTTCATCAATGAAGATCTCCATATTCAGCGTTCCATATATCTATTATTTTTCCATTTCTTCTTTAAAAACATAACTTTTTTCACGTTCAATTACATTCCCATCCACTACTTCATAAATAACATCCGCATTACGTATCGTTGTGAGGCGGTGTGCAATAATGATGATTGTTTTCATACCTTGCAGGCTTTCAATCGCCTCCATAACTGCCGTCTCTGTTTCACTATCAAGGGCGGAAGTCGCCTCATCTAACACGAGAATCTCCGGATCATGATATAACGCTCTTGCAATTCCAATTCGCTGACGCTGTCCTCCCGACAAACGAACACCTCTATCTCCTACAAAAGTATCCAGCCCTTCCGGAAGATTATCGATGAATTCCCATAACTGAGCCTTCTTCAGTGCCTCCATAATTGCCACATCATCAATTTCTTCTTGTAGAATCCCAAACGCTACATTATTACGAATCGTATCGTCAGAAAGATAAATTGCCTGCGGAATATATCCCAGATGTTTATGCCATGTGGATAGGTTCTTATAGACATTCATATCATCCACTCTTATCTTTCCGAATTGCGGCGGAAGTAAGCCAAGGATAATATCTACCATAGTTGTCTTTCCTGCTCCCGAACTTCCAATAAAGGCTACCGTCTTCCCTTTTGGAATAAAGCAGCTCACTTGGTTCAATACAGGATTTTCTGACTCCGGATAAGAATACGTTATACTTTTTACCGCGATTCCTCGTTCGAAGCTCCAGATTTTATTCTCCTCTTCGCCAATTTGTTCCTGATAGTTTTCTATCTCCCTCAGATCATGATAAATTAAATCCACAGAAGGAGAAGCATATAATATATTATTTACATGTTCATTGATACGGCCAACTGCAGGTAACAGTCGGAATGCCGCCACGGCAAAGACTGCTAACTGTGGAATAAAACTCTCAATATCCCTCCTGCCAAAAAACAGTTTGACAATAACTGCACACAAAAGGCCGGTCATACATACCGCTTCTACAATATACTTCGGTGTCATTCCAAGCAATCTATTAATTCGTAAACCTCTTATATAGAGCTTATAATACTTTTGATAGGAATCTACAAAGAAGCTTTCACGATTAAGAACCTTCACCTCTTTTACACCACCGATAGACTGATTCACCCATTGATACAGCTTAGCTTTATAGACTTGTGCTTCTTTGCCCAACGTTTTTGCAAATTTCTTGGTGGTATATGTAAAGACAGCTACACACGCGACCAATAAGACTAAGATAACCATAGTAATCGATTGACTGACAACAAATAAGTAAATGCCAAGAACCATACATACTGCCAATTCTGCGATTAACTGTAATGCATGCATTAATGCCTGCGTAAATAATCCGGTATCTTCCTGTGTACTTCTTTGCAATTCTGCCACATTTTTTCTCAAATGAAACGTATACGGTTCATTCAAGTAGGTTGTCAAAAGCTTAGTGGATAGCTTTCTTTGCGTATTATAGGAAAACTTCAAAATACAGTCCTGCTCCACCCATAGAAAAATATTTTTAACAATATATACTGCTATAATTACTGCTGCTATAAAAGCGAGAAAGCTTTCCACCGCTTGAAAATTCCCTTCTGTATATAAAAACTTCAGAATCTCGTTTTCGTTAATTTTAGAGGAGTCCATTATAATTTCAATAAACGGCATGAAAATGGTAACTCCTAACAATTCCAAAAAGCTTCCTATCACTACTAAGAACAGCAGTCCGACCATTTTTATCTTATCTTGTTTGTTAAAAATATACCCTAGCTTTTTTATCATTTTATACTTCTACTCCTTTATGAACTTTCATCATACTTACGTACACTGTTGTATTATAGCATATACTATTTTCTCACAAAAGGTTAATCTATCATCTTTTATGTCGGACAATTCTCCCTATGCCTATTAATTCCCTTATTAATAATTACCATATCGGAATATTCTTCCTTTTGCGCTGCCTTTTGTATACGTGCTGCATAACTTACTTGCGAAAGGCCGGCTATCAGCCCATCACAAGCTGCCAAAGTATACATATCTCTTAATACCTCAAGTCCTAACAAATAATGGTGATTTTCCCGTCCGGATTCACTCTTCATTACCGTTTCTTTTCCATTACTTCTCGTTACATCTTCATAGAAACGCACCTTATCTCCTAGTTCTTTCTGGAATAATGCAATTGCCTCCACATCATCTGTCGCAAGAAATACCAATTCATAAATCCCTTTTTCTAATAACCGCTTCGTTTCCTCCAAATATTCTTGTGTTGATATTTGTATAGGATGTCCATTATAATTCTGCTTAAAATCCGTCCCTCTTACATGAACACCAATACTTTTCTTTCCCTCTAATAACTCTTTAATATCTGTAAGCACCTTATCTTTCGTTTGTTCATTCAAAGAAATATATTTTTCTGATATCCTTCCAAGATGAACAATATACTCCTCAGACATTCCGTAGCCTCCGCTTTTCTCATTAAAACGACCGGCGAGTGCTGAATTTTCTTTTCTGCTGCAAACTCTAACACTATATTTCCTTGCATCCTCAGGAGTAAGACCTCCCGGCTGCATAAAGTAATATTCAAAAGGATTCTCTGTTCCATTAACTGGATGATCTTCTGCATAAGAATATTCTTTTCCATATTCAACTACCGGAATCATTCCATAGTAATCTGCAAAATACAATAAGCTAAGCAACTTGTTATGGTCTGCAAAAAAACCTGAATAGGAGGGCTCCATGACGATATGGTATACTACTTTATCCGCCGGCATCTGTTCACCCTTTTCTAAAGCCACCATATTATATTCATTTCCAAGCTTATATACATTTTTAATAAACCTCGTATCATTTCTCTTCTTGATACAATAGCTTAAGAACTTCAGCTGTTCTCTCAAATCCATTTTCTTGTTTCACCCTTTCGTGACATGTATCGGACTATTTTCTTTTAACTTATTCTATGGCTAATCTCGTTGATATACTCAGTATAGCCTGCTTGAAGATTTTCTTCTACCGTTAGATAGTTATGTTTTTCCAGAGCTTCTTTTAGTTCGGCCCCTTTCAAATACCATTCGTACTCCATATCCAAATTCCCAATATCAATCACTCGATACCGCTCTTCCACAAGACGTGCTGTCAGGATTTTCGCCGTATTCCCTACTGCTGTAAGAAACAGCCTGTCTTTCGGATAAGTAAGGCAAGCATTCAGAATCTTATCGTAGACTCGATAGGCGTCTTTTCCCGGGCAAATAATACGTTCTACACTTTTTGCTTTCACAAACAAGTCATTACCCACACCATTGTGTGAAGCATCGCCTTCTACAATAATGATATCTTTATTTTCCCATATTTTCCCTATATTATGAAACCAATTTTCACATTGACTTTTATCTTGAATCATGTAATAACAACGTGATACAAAAGCATTATAGTAGGTCTTTGATATGTTGCAGTTCTTATAATACCTCTTTCTAAAGAAGAAGAGATGCTCCTTCCAAAATCTCTGGCTCCTTTTTGTGTAGTGTTCTAAAGTTCCAAAGATATCAGGGATTGCCACCAGTAGATTCTCGTTCTCAAATTGCAGTATCTCTTTCATCTTCTTCGATAGTTCCTGATCATATTCCTGATACTCAACAGAGATTCCCTCTATCATGCTTATTTCAGCATCGCCATATCTTACAAGGCTTTTATCTGAATGAATTAATTCACTAATCGTTTCATCAATCGATAATACTTGCAAGTCGTTATGAATTATATCTCTGCGATATAGCATATAAACCATATGAAACAAGGTACACCTTAATTTTTCCTTCATTTTCATAACCATGCCCCTTTCAGTCTTATCCTCCGCTAGTAAAATCAAGTTGTTTATAATTCTTTCTCCATTATCTCTACAATGCTCCTATAATACCTATGGAATCCATACTTTTCCTTTATCATCCGATAACTCCCCCGTCCCATATACTGTAATTTCTTCTTATCGGATATAATTGCTTCTATCTTCTCTTCCAAATCAGCAGCATTGTTATCTTGAAAGTGATATCCATTTATTCCATCTTCTACATAGCATGCAGTGCCATTTGTATCGCTGCATATCACAGGAAGAGAAAATGCCATCGCCTCCAACTGGGAAATAGAAGCCGGCTCCCTTGTACTCGGGATTATAAATAAGTCTGCGTTCTGATATTCTGATTCAACCTGTTCTCTCGATAAGTTCTTAAGGGTTCGCACCTTATCCTCAAGCTTTTTATCCAGTATGATTTTCTCTAATTCAGCATAATATTCTTCATGATATACCGTGGAGCATTCTCCTATCAGAGTGAGCGTAAGGTCATAACGTTCAGATAACTTTGCAAATATATCAATGAGCATCTTATGATTTTTCCGTTCCTCATATTTGCCTATTGCAAGAACATTAATCTTCTCTCTCCTAAAATAAGTTCTTTCCTCCGGAGATAACTTAGATTCCATAACAAAAGGTACAAAATATGCATTATACTCTTTTGCATGATTCTTTTTCTCATCTCCATAAACCGGCGTAATCCTCACCTTTGGAGAAAAAAGTCTCACAAGCTTATGGAGAAAATCATTCTTTATCTCCTTTTCCCATAATGGGCTTTGATTGTATAGAATAGAGGGATATTTTCTTATGCAGCAGATCAAATAGGCAACAATAGAATAAACCGACCGTTCTCTTAAAATAACGATATCTGGCTTAAAGTCTTTCATATAATTATTTAACTTCCATATAGAAGGAAATCCTGTCTTTAACTTGATATCTGCTGCCTGGGGATTTTTCCTATGCAGGCTTATATATATTTTTTCAAACAGATGAAAAACCGGAGAATATCCTACAATCACCGGTTCCGTATAAGTATAATCCTCTATTTTCCCTCTATAATGACTCAAAAAACGAACCTTGTGTCCATTTTCCACAAAGCCCTTCATAATTGCCGTCTGATTTGTATGATAACGTGGTGCAATATACATAACCTTCATAGTTTCTTCCAAATCATACCTTTCTCATAATCTTTGAATCAATTCTAAATAATCTCCTGCCATATTTCTGCTATACTTCGCTCTGAATACTTCTCTTTTAACTTAGCTCCGTTCTCACTTAACTTTACTGCGAGCACTTCGCTCGATGCAATATCATACATAGCTTTCATAAGTCCTTCTCGGTCTCCGATCTTTACCAGAATACCGTTCTCATAAGATTCTATACAGAGCCTGGAGCCCCCAATCGGACAATCTGTAGAAATTGATGGTATCCCTGTCGCCATCGCTTCCAAGAGGGAATTGGATATACCTTCATAATCGGAGGAAAGGACATACATACCCGCATCTTTTATTTTATTCGTTACATTCTTCGTAAAACCTTCGAATACGACAACACTCTGAATTCCCAACAATTCGGCATGCTCTTCCAAATCTTTTTTCAAACTTCCGTCGCCATATAAGTGAAGAGTATATTCCGGAAGATGTTCGTGAAACTCTGCGAATGCTTCCAATAAAAGCATATGATTTTTCTGTGGTTCCAGCCTGCCTACTGACACTACCGTTTTCTTACGCTCTCCCCGGTAAGGGCTTGGAAGTCCTTCTTCTATCGGATTAGGAATCACCACTCCCTTATTACGCAAATACTTTGGAAAGCATGCTTTGGCATCCTCCGTTTGGAACACCAACTTATGTCCTCTATGATATATCAAGTTTCTCAGATGCGGATAGGGACACACCGCCGGATCATTGCGCTCGGAGATAATCATCCTATTTCCAAGAAATAAATCTGCAATCACTGCAAAAAAACTAGTTCCCGGCCCAAAGGATATAATTGTCGCATCTCTATTTGCTCTAAATACTTCCCGCATCTTACAAATTCGTTTCCACCTTAATTTCAAGCTGCCGCCAGAGACTCCGCCTGCAGATATCAGTCGAATCTTCTCATCCAAATGATACGATACTGTATCCCCTGCCGTCATCAGTATTGTCACTTCAATATTCTGTCTCGCAAATTGATTCGCCAATATGGAAATGACTCTTTCTGCTCCTCCGCCAGCCATGCTGACAATGACAAATATTACTTTTTTCATAATCAATCGCCCTTATTCTTCAGCTTTTACATAGCATATGAAAGTATTCTTCTATATCCTCTGCCATTCTTTCTTCATTAAATCGATCTTTTACTGATATTCTGGCATTCCGCCCTAAAGTATCTCTCAATACAGCATTCAAAAGAAGTTCTTTCATCCTGTCCTCCAGCTCTTCTGCAGATTCAGGTTCGTAAAATAAAGCTGTCTCCCTATCTTTTATATAATCCTTCAGACTGGATACTTTCGATGCGATAACAGCTTTCCCGAGAGCCATCTGTTGAAGCAAGGTCATCTGGCCAAAAGAATAATTTAATTCCTTTAAAGGTACTACACAAAAATGAGCGTTTTCAATTTCCTCTATCAATCGCTTTATCGGGATGTAAGGCATAACCTCCACTTTATCATTTTCATACTGGAAAGAAGGATTCCCTATTAATTTCAAACGTAGACATTCTCTTTCTTCCGCTTCTATTCTCTCATCTTTTTGCAAACCACAAAAGGCCTGGTACAGAGTGTCCCAATCCCGCTTCGCGTATCCCACGCAGATTATTGTCCTTCTGCTTTCACAGACTACAGACTTCTGTACATCCTCATTCTCTGTTCCTGAGAAAAAATCCGCATCCGTTCCGAACGGAATAAAACGTGATTTCCCTACAATCCACGGAAAGAACCTTTTATAATATTCTTTTTGCCCGCTCGTATGATAAATGAATCCATCGATAGACTTACTCGCAAACTGCATGAGCTTCAAAGCCGCTCCGCTCTCCGCAGCACTATTGAAGGAACCGATTTCAAATACAACATGTTTCGTTTTCATAGGAAATAGCCTACGAAACAAACTCAAAACTACAGCACTTTGCATCCCATGAGATACAACGAGGTCATAATGCCATAGCTTCGGTATCGCTCGCAATGCCTGCACTACATAAAAGCGGAGTTTTTCTTTCTCGAAATGCTCTAGCCACGGAAAGGAACTGATATCTATCACATCGACTTCCACCGATTGTTTGAAATACCGATAGAACCAATACATCTCACCTTTTATATAATAATCAGGAGGCTGCCTGTCCGAAGGTCTCTCGACACCATGTTCTACTTTCCAATTCACAAGCATTAATACTTTCATTTTCACACTTTACCAATCTACTGTTACACAATCAATCAAAAGAGATAAATTTATTTTCCTTCAGGCTGTATTTTCCGCCTTTAAATATTTTATGCTTAATAACCCACCACCCAGGTACCCATATATACTTATGCATGGCAGGAGACGCACTGCCTATCATCCAGCAATTTCTTCCGCAATTCTTGGCACATACCCGAACCTCGTCCGCTTGCTTGGAAGTCCATAACTCTTCCCATGACTGTTCTCTCAAATTACCCATAACTGCTTTCTGCTCCATTCCGTTACAAGGCAACACATCGCAGAACGGATCAATAAAAAATGCATTTTTAGACATATCACAGGGAAGCAGCCTTTTATTTCCATAAATATAATTGATCAAACCGTGATTGAAGTAAGCTCGGAACCATTTCTTTGGCGATTTGCTTTTCAATAGTTCGTTAATCAACTTCTCAAAATTCTCGGATACTTTCAACTTATGATCGATTTTATTGTCCGTTTTCCTGAAATAAAAGGAATTGTGTAACGTTGCTGTGGCAAATTCCATTCCTAGCTCATCGGATATCTTATAAAGAGGAACCAAGTCCTCACAGTTCATATCCTGAACCGTCATGCCGAATCCCACATCGGGATGTTTCATTTCCACTAACGTTTTCAAGGTATTATAGCCTCTATTAAAGCCATCTGGGATTCCCCTTATTGCATCGTTTGTCGCCTGAAGGCCTTCGATGCTTATTCGAATACCGACCTTCGGAAATTCTTTGCATAAGGCAATAATCCGATCCGTAAAGTATCCGTTCGTAGATATTACGATTCGATCACTCTTCTTATAGAGCTCACGCACGATATCCGGTATATCCTGCCGGATAAATGGTTCTCCTCCGGTAATATTAGTGAATGCCATTTCCGGTAACTTCTTGATATCCTCAAGCGTTATTTCCTCGCTGGGTTTGGTTGGGTCCTTGAAACAATCACACATATTGCATCGTGCGTTACATCTATATGTTACTATTACCGTACCGTATAATGTTCTTTTAGCCATAATGTATATCCTCTATTTTCAAATTTATTAGATTGCAGCCGTAGGCTGCGATATGCTGTACCCCGCTCATAATTTTCATATTTATCAGTTGCCTATGAATAAACTTGAAGAAGCTTATCACAATAAGTCTTCAAACTGTCGAATTCCACTTCCTGACAAGCTTTTGTGTATCTGTTGATCTTCTCTTCGTTCTCCCATAAGGACTTTATTTTATCTCTAAGTTCCGACGCATTGCCGCTTTCAAACAGTTCCCCTGTTTGACCCTCAGCAATCAATTCCGGCACTCCTCCGATATTAGCTCCTATCACCGGAGTTCCATACATTTGAGCTTCCATAACGGCAAAAGGGCAATTCTCATAGCATTCCGAAGTAAATACGCTGAACTTCGCCCGGCGAATTCCCTCATACAATTCTTCACCTATGAGAAATCCTCTGTTTTCCACATTCGGAAGCCGATTTACCTTCTCTTCCAAAGGGCCGCTGCCGATAAATACAAAAGGGATATCCGGAAGCTCCTCACAAACCTTTAAAAGGGTTCGTATTCCTTTCTCCTCAGAATATCTCCCGAAATATAAAACATAATCCTTTTTTCCTTTATCTTCCTCGTCCATTGTTACGGGCTTATCCACGAAGTTATGCATTACCATTATCTTATCCTTAAGCACAGCGCTGGTAGAAAGCACTTCCTTCATAAAATAGCTGGGACTTATCACCTGATCTATAAAACGATATGTCTTTATTTTTCTATATAAATACCCTTCTATACTTCCCAAAAAGCTTTTCACCAAAGAACCGTGTACGCATCTGTTCTTCGTACAGTTAAAAGCACTTCCCCTAAGACAATCTTGACATTTCTCACCGGTATCATATCTTTGCATCAAATGATTCGGGCATACTAACTGACTATCATGAGCAGTGAAAATCACTTTGATTTTTTCTCCGCTTCTTCTCTCGTAGTCCCTAATTCCATATAAAATGGACGGTGTCAATTGGAAGTTGAAATTATTTAAATGAACAACTTGAGGCTTAAAGCCCTCAAGCACCCTTATTATTTTCTTCTTCGCTTCTGTTGAATATAAAATTTTAAATGGATAAAGAAACTTTTGCAGTTTACTGCTGTGAAAATCCATACCAGATGTATAACATTCCATCTGATTACCTACAATACGCCCTTCATGCTCCATTCCAAAAAACTGTACCTGATGTCCCATTTGTTCCAATTGTTGTCCTAATTTAAAAATATAAGTCTCAGAACCTCCATTTGGATAAAGAAACTTATTAACCATCAGTATCTTCATACTATTTATTCCCCAAATATAACTTTATTGTCTTATCCACAACATCATCCCAACTATATTTATTACAAATGAAGTCACCGCTCACAGCTTTATAATGAGCCGTCACAGCTTCTTCCCGTATCAGTCTTTCCAATTCCTTGCGTAAGCTTTCCACGCTTCCTTGTCTAAAAGAAGCTGCTTTATCCTCTACAACTTCCATATTCTCTCGAATATCGCTTACCAGACAGCAGTTACTATAACTCATCGCTTCCAAAAGGCTAATCGCCATCCCTTCGATATCGCTGGGAAGTACGAAGACATATGCATTGGAATATAATTCTTCCAGTTCCCTGCCCTGTACAAAGCCTGTGAATATAATACGTTCATCCTTCTCAGCCATTTTTCTTATCTTTTCCACATATTCCACCGCATGGCTATTGCCGCCTGCAATCACCAATTTCTTATCTGTATCTATCTTCTTAAAGGCTCTGATAAGATAATGAATACCTTTTTCGGGTACCAATCTGGCCAAGAATAAAATATATCCGTCCTTCTCCAGACCAAGTTTTTCTTTTATAAGCTTAGGCTCTTTTATCTCCGGTCTGCTAATTCCGTTTGGAATATACGCCGTCTCTCTTTGATAAGTATCTTTGAAATAGTCTTGTACATTCTTGGAAAGAACAATCACCTCATCCGCATACTTCGCAGCCATGGCCTCCCCGAACTTAAGTACCTTGGAAGCAAAGTTTCCCCATTTTGCCCTTTGCCAATCTAATCCATGAATAGTAGCTACTACTCGGATTCCGAATAACTTAGGAATAAAAATCATGGCACAAGGGCCTTCCGCATGATAGTGTATTGCGTTATAGCCTCCAAATAAAGCTCTGATTGTCGCCAAAAAAGAATAAACAATAGCATTTAACTTACTATTCTTAAAGGTAGGAATGGTAATCAGATTAACACCATTATAAACCTTTCCTCTTTTCTCATCAAATTCCTTTCCTGACACATGATAACCTGAACGATTATATGCATCTACAAAGAAGCTGCGTTCTACCAATCTAGTGGATAACTCGTCCACTACGATTTCAACGCCTCCTTCCCTTGAAGGTATCCGTTTATGACCTATCATTGCTATTTTTTTGTGCTTCTTTCGGTTGCTCATGGATAAAACTCCTTATTTCCTTGAATCTCTATATTTTATCATATAACGTTCACCTAACACAACTATAAAACCTAACATCCCTCCATAAGCGGCCCTGCATATAATGCCTCTTATATACTCAACGGAGGGAAGCGTACCTTCAAATGCTACCATCGGTGTTTCTTTATCCTTGTATCCAAGAATTAGTCCACCCCCCGCGGCTATCCCATCCTCGACATAGACAGATGGCAAATCAGTCGAGTCGCACAAGTTTCTCGGTACGATGATTTCCGTATGTTTCACCGCCGTGATCATATAAGATCCAGGCCAAAGTAAAGCGAAAATAACTGCTCCAATTACTAAAACTTTCTTATAATCAGAAATACACTTTTTTATATTACTGCATACGTTCACGGCCTTCTCTAACGCTATTTCCATTTCTCTATCCCCACCTTTTAGAATACAGACAGTCCTGCCCCATAATGAACTATTCTGTTTCATAGGCGTGAAAATCAGACCACCCCAAAATAAAAGTGATAGGTTTTTAAATGAAGTATTAAACAAGAAAGGTTCTGAAAGCCCCGCAATCAGCAGCGTTACTATGATAGCTAATTCCTTATTTTTCCGTTCCTTTATATATCTTCTGATAACAAAAAAATAGGCTGCCATTAAAATAATAAATGTAATTACTCCATATGTCATAAATGCAAATAAATAAGAATTATCCATTGTATTAACCGCATCATTTAGTCCGAGCCTGGAGCCGAATAAGGTAATCCTTTCTTCTGTCAGATAGCGCTTTGACTGCATAACCCTTGTATTCATCAATTTATTCAAGATATCAAAAGCTTTTCCTGTAAGGAGAATCGGAAGTACTAAGGATGCCAGAATACATCCCGGAAGCACGCATTCCACCATCCCATACTCCCATTTTGAAGGCTGCTTTCTATACGAAAGATACATAATGACCATTAAATAAAATGTCGTCATGATAAATCCGGTCTGACTCACCGTATATAAAAAGACAAAACAGTTTCCCATAAATAAGAGTGCACAGGACTTCCATGATACCTTTTTATCCAAAATATATACAATCAATATAACGAGTATTAGATATGACATATGACCCACATTAGGATGTGCACTTCCCAGTCCCCAACGGATAACAAATCCTACTAAGGGGCGCACATGTACACGGAATGGACTTGAAACCAAACCGAGTGTAGTCATGATTACCATAGGAATAAATGATATGCTCCATACAAAAAGTGCTACTTTAAACAGACGTTTTAATGGAATATTCTTTAATCCTATTACCATCATAAGGGAAAAAAGAATTCCCTTTTCCCTGGTTTGGTAATAGCTAAGCATGCTTACAAGGCACAATACTGCTATAATTACTAATTCCTTCACTTTATATTCCGTAAACAAAAGCTTTGCTGCCAGACAAATTCCACCCAGAATTAAACATATTTTAAAAATATTCTGTCCATCATATAATCCGGCTCCTTTTGCAAAAAACAGTAATGAAAAAAATAAGTAATAGCAAATTTCCTGTACTGTGATTTTTAGCTTTAAATTCTCCAAAACTTATTTCCTCCTTAACCTGCCTCCACTATCGTCTATACGACTCTTCCTTCATTATCTAAGAGCATCCATCCCTTCCACAGTTCATGCATAAGCTGCGGGTCAAATTTCTGCGAATTCTTATGGATAGAAGGCCTTATCACCACCTTCTCCGAATTATCGTTCAGTCTGGCACCCCATAAGCTGAAGGTGGAATTGGCACATATATTGTGTTTGCATCGGCTCATCAACCATATATCATAAAAGCTGTCTTTGCCTTTGTTAATATCCAGAACTGTATATTCTTCCCCTCTATAGGCCCTTTTTACGTATTCTATATCATCCGAAAATAGATAGAAATGAGCCTTCGGATAGAGACGCTTCATTTCTTTTATCGCTCCCTCATAATAAGCCTCCGTGCATATATTGCCGAACATCGCTTCATTCTCCGCATCGAGATAGTCCCCTCTACGGATATGAATACTGACGGACTCCTCTTTTGCCATTCGATCGGCCATCTCTAAATTTCTGAAATCACCGCTTGTCGGAAATCTTATTTCTTCCCTTAGAAGGCTCACGATATCTGCATAATACTTTTCGCACGCCCAGTAACCGCACAAATATTTATCCCGGAAACTGAAAATTTCCTGATGGTACATATCCGTCTCATAGAAAACTTTCTTCGTCTGAGGAAACAATTTTCCTTTTACCTTCTCAAAAAATCTTCCTCTTCCAATTAGTATTTGTTTTTCTTCTTCCGTGCATACTTCATATGCAAGTCCTTCGAAATAATTCAGTTCCAACTCTCGTTTCGCCAATACACCGCTTTGTCTTTTTTCTTCCGTAAACCAGGAAATATCCAGCTTCGCTTCTATTCCAAGGTTTAAGAACTTCCGATATAAAGCGTATTGCTGCATCTGATTGCCAAGCCCGCCGGCTACCTGTATAATAATCATAACTGATTATAGTCCTCCATTTTCGTTCCTAACAATACAGCGAGTCCCGGTCCCAACGACCACGGATAAGCTCCGTAAACTTGTGGATACTGTGAAAATCCCAAACATTCGCCGGAACAATGATATACTTGACCATCCTTCTCGCATTTTGAAAGATATTCTCCGGCTTTTCTTGTCAATTCCCGGCACATACTGTCATTATCCATAATACCACATTGTATCCCTGTCAAAATGGCTTGTGCGATCATCGCTGTAGCAGAACTGTCTTCCGGTCCTTCCATCGCCTGCAGCTGCCATGCAAAAGCTCCGTTTTCTTTCTGATAAGACGATGTACTATATATCAACTTTCTGAACGCATTTACAATTTCTTCACTGCCTCCATATCCCGCAGGCAGGAATTTAAGGGTACCGGCCATTCCGAGAAGAAGCCAGCCCACTGCACGTCCCCATCCGATAATACCATATTTCACCTTACTTTCATACATATAACCGTGATATGGTAATCCGAGTTTTTCATCCATTCCATAAGACAGCATATTCTTTATCTGCTTCATAGCGAGATGTATCGCTCTCTCTTCTCCAAACTCCACCCCGTATTTACAAAGAAACGGACAGATCATTCCTATTCCGTCCACATAGATATGATAATTCTTTTGAGTCGGGCGGTAAGGAAGATTTCCTGCCCGGTCCGCGTCCTTCTCTTCCATTTGATACAGAAATTCTGCCATCTTATGTGCCGCCATCCGGTATATTTCTTTCCCAGTCATTTTATATATATCGATAAGTCCGACACCGCATAATATATCATCCATATAATAAATAGGCATTCCCTTATCGATCCATCGGTCAAAATAAGTAGTCAGCGCCATAAGAACCGCTTCCTTATCTTCCCACATCTCATAACTTTCCATAAGCACGTTAGCGAGCAGTCCTGTCGGCCAGAAAATCAGGTCATTCGGCGGCACATAACGTCCCGCCGTCTTTTTTATGAGGTTTTTCACTGTCTGAGGAATGCCTTTTTCATGATAGTGAAGCAACTGCTGCCTCGCCTCTTTTTCCATTCTCTTAATTTGTTCCGTCATTCCCGGCTCCCATCTGCATGCTCCAGCACGCATATCAATCAGAAGGTTTTCCCCTGTTCAATAACTTTCTTTTCTTTCCAATCATAAGATTGCATATATATTTAAATTCTTCACATCTGCCGAAGATAAGTAAAAACAAACTATTAAATACAATGGTAATAATAACTGCCATCGCTAAAAAGAGTATAATAGATACTTCGGTCATTACAGCGTTCTTTATCATCAACAAAAGCAAAAGTGCTGCAATGTTCGTTCCGATATATTTAAAAGAATCCCCAAAATAGGCAACGGTACTTTTATCGAAACATACTCTATAAATAATAAACGGCCTAATCAAATTTGCAAGAATCCCTGAAATAATCGTACCGATATAGATTCCTACAAGCCCCATTTTGTTCACAAGTACAATAGAAATCACAAGATTCACCACACCTTGAATTAATGGTAAATATTTATCCTGCTCAAATACACCTGCCGCTGTCTTATAATTGGAGAGTACAATACGCTCTCCTTTAAAATAATAATCAATCATAATACAGCCAATGACTAAGTCACTGAGAATACGTGCTTCTCCCACCCAAAGAGTAATGAGGGGCGTTAGAAGAAGATAGAAACCAATCGCTGAAAATCCATAGATCCAACAAGCGAAAAAGCGATATATACGAAACATCAGATATTGCTTCTCTTTGCTTTCTGTCGCAATTAAGTTTCCAAAGCTTGACAGTACTGAATTAAAAATAATATTTACGAAATTGGAGACGGAGGAAATTACATAGTTATAAGTTCCTACGAAACCTACGGTCGTAACATCGATAAATGCTCCAATAATTGCCGTATCTGTCTGAAGTCTTGCCATATCCCCAATTCTATGAAGCACAAGCGCTTTCGTCTGTCGGATGATTTCTCCTACTTCCTCTTTCGAAAGCTTTTTCACCCCTTTTTCCAACAGGTACGGATACATTTTATTCAAATAATAGCTTACGAAAATCTTCTGTAACAGCTCTATCACCGCCAATGTGAACAGATAGAGATAAAAGTTGGGAAGAATAAACAACCCAATAATCTGCAAGGTTACTGTAACCACCTTGGTAATTGTAATCACATTAGTCTGGATATAATTCTTTTGCTGCGCATTGACAAGGCTGTATTTGTAGGCAACGAAATAGGTACTGACCGTATTGAACAGAAAAATAAAATAATATACCGTCAAATCTTCCCATGAATTGTTTCCCGGACTCTTTATAAGATATTTTAAAAATGGAGCCAATGCCAGACCGATTACCGCAATTACACAAGCGATAACCATATAAGCCTTCCTATAAAGCTGCATATAAGACTTTATTTTTTCATAATCGTTCCTCGCTACCGGTCCGTAAAGGCTGTAATTAAATGCCGTACCGACTCCGAGCTCCGCCAGAGACAATACGGTAAGTATGCTTGTATAATAATCGTTTACACCGAGCAAAGTATCGCCCAGCCGCCCGATAAAGACTTGCCTTAATATTGCTCCCAGCAGAAGCGTAGCTATGTTTCCCATCCAGCCGAAGGCAATATTTTTTGTTGCATATTTTACTCTTCCCATATTCTTGTGTTCTACGCTTTCAGTAAATGATATCCCCACAGATACAGGCGAGGGCATATCTCATAAACAGTTACTTTTACCCGATATCCAAAAGAAAGCATCCTAAATGCACCTTTTACCTTCCTGCATTCTTCCAATTGCTTCCGGCAGGCTATCACATATTCCTCATATTCCTTCCTCTCTGCGCCTTCCAAGACTGCCAGCTTACCTACAACGAGCATCGTGGAAATCATCAGTATAGAGGCTGCCTTAACCTGTAGAGGAGGGACTATTCTGCCAATTTGCTCCATGGCCATTCTCCAGCAGGTTATCTGATCCATATAACTGCTTTTGAACTTGCGATTCATCGCTCCAGCTTCATTGGAAAAATACGCATAGCCTCTGTAGCGGCTCCGGCAAAACCTTACTCCCCTCTCTGCGAGAGCGAGAAGAAACAACATGTCCTCTCCTATGGAGATCCCTTCTTCATAGCGAATACTTCCGACCGCTGTTTTCCGATAAACTTTACTCCAGCACCTGGTATCTCCATTTAAGATCCCGCCTTTTATAAAGGTTTCTCCGTCTGACAATTCCAGCTCACCATAAATCTCCCACTCTTCTTTTTTGCTTTCTTGTCTTAGGATCGCCGCTCTTTCCCCGATAGTCCCGCTTCCTTCTCCGCCCTCCGCGTCCCTTACACCAGAATACGGATAAAAGTCACAGCCTGCCACATCGCTTTCCGTTTTCTCCAGACAGAAAACAAGATACTCTATCATATCATGGTTAAGGCAATCATCCGAATCCACAAAAGTCAAATATTCCCCTTGTGCTTCCTCAATACCACGATTTCGCGCAGCCGACACTCCCCCATTGGAGGTATGAACCACTTTTATCCGCTCATATTTCCCAGCATAGTTATCACATATACGTGAACTGCCATCCTTTGATCCATCATCTATTACTATAATTTCTATATTCGTATATGTCTGCGCCAGCAAGCTATTCAGGCAACGTTCAACATACTTTTCTGCATTATATACCGGAACTATAATACTTACCTTTTTCTCCATATACGCTCCTTGCTACATTCTTTATTTCCAATAAGTATTCAGCCGTTCATATACCTTTTTATTGACTATCCTATAATCAAAAGTCTCTGAATTGGCATATGCATTTTCAGAATAGCATTCATAATGAGCAAGAATTTTCTTTATTGCCCTTTGTATGCTCTCTGCCGTCGCATCGGTTTCCTCTGAGTCCTGACCGAAATGAAGCGCCTGTCCAATTCCTCCCACATTCGTACTAACGACCGGAAGAGCCTGGCTGATTCCCTCCAATATTGTCATCGGTATTCCTTCAAAAGCTGAGTTCATAACGAGAATATCCGCTTTTTCCATATAGTCTTTTACTTTCTCAGGGGGCACTGCACCGGTGAAATGAACCTTATCACTTTCATAGTTTATCAAATTATGGTATTCTTCTCCATCTCCCACAACCGTAAGGTGTAAGTCTTCCATTCCTTCGAAGGGATTATCATCGATAACCGCCCGGATAATCGGCTCTACCTGCTTATCTTTAGAAAGCCGTCCAACGAATAAAATCTCTCGAAGTTTCCCATCTTTCAGACGTTTCTTACCTTCCGGAATATCCGGGCGGATAATGGAGTTTAAAACCTCTACCAAATTATCGTTGTAGCGAGAATAATCTCTTAAGCTATCTTTATCCAATAAAAAAATCATATCAGCATTCCTAAGAATCCATTTCAGATAAGCTACAAACCCTTTTTTAACCAATATATTTTTCTGAAAAAAACGGAACCCCCGCTCCATGTTAAAGTAGCTTCCATGAGAAAAAATAATATATTTGGAATTTATAGAAAAAAACTTCACAACACCATATGCCTCCGGTGTGTGAATATAGTTACAGTCCTTTTTGGTGATTTTCAATAGCTTTCTATATCTTAGCAGCCCCTTCATATATTGCAGACGCAGGGACTTGGAGGTATTGCCCAAGTCCCGTTGTGCTATAGCTACAGGAAGAAAATCGAATTCTCTTCCATGCAGCTTTATTTTTTTCATTTTCCCTACTTGATCGGGTTCCAAAGTGACTCCTATCAGAAGAATATCCTTCGTCCGCTGCGGATGTTCCTCGCAAAGAAAGCGCAAGAAGTTGCCGATACTCGTCAATTGTCCGCCAATTGGGAAATCTATGAAATTAGAGGTATCATATATAAGTAATCTGCTCACTGCAATAATTCCTTCCAATATAAGTCCGTTCGCGTCTCCCAGGAAAAACGTTTGATATTCTCATAGCCCTTCTTCACTAAATCCTCGCGTAAAGCTGTGTCTGTCACAATTTGATCGAGAGCCTTTGCCACCGCATCCGTTTCATCGGGATCCACAAGAAGCCCTGCATTTCCTACTACCTCGGGCAGTGAACTCCGGTTAGAGCATACGACAGGAAGTCCCATCTGCATCGCTTCTAAAGGGGGGAATCCAAAGCCTTCCGCATAGGAAAGAAACAAGTAAGCCTTTCCTCCTGCAATCATCTTACACATATCCGCAAAGTCTTCGAAGAATTTATAACACCTTACGTGGGCTTTCGCTTCCTCTGACATCCCTTCATACGCTGAGGCATCTCCAATACCGATAACCGCAAGCTCTAAGGGTTCTCTGTTATCTGCCTTGACTAATTGATAATAAGCTTCATAAGATCGTAAAATTCCGGCAGCATTCTTATGCGGAAGACCGGAGGTCATAGCTACGATATATTCTTTCCCGCTTCCCTCTTGCTCATGATATGTCTGCGTTTCTGCTTTATCAGTGACATTTTTATAAGAAACATCATTTAATCCATTGTGAATGATCGTTATCTTCTTCCCGCCCCCCGGCACCTTATCGAGAATATCTTCCCGTGAGTGCTCCGAGATAGTAATCACTCGGTCAGCCTGTCGGATAGAGGCTTTCAAACGATTCATAATGTAGGCATTTTCCAGACGATTAAATACGCCCGGATAATATTTATCATAAAAGAAGGGAATCAAGTCATGAATGATAATCGTATCCTTCATTTTCCCTTTCGCTCCTCCGGTCAAAGTCTTCGCAATCCCGAGGGGGGCGAATCCACGAGGAAACAGAATCCTATCCGCTCTATATTTCTTCGCATATCCGGGTACCAAAAACAGTTCCCAGAAGATGCAGTATATTTTATTTAAAGGGTCGCCCTTCATCTCCACGAAAGTCACTCCCGGCACGTCAAAGTCCTTTTTGTTATAGGAATTGCCGAGTACAATAATCGAGTTTCCCTGCTTCCCTTCTGTTTCGCATTCTGCTCGCTCACCCAAGTGCGAAACAACACTTTGGGCAAGATTATAAATACCGATGCTTTTTCCTGCACCTTTCACAAGCTTAAAACAATCAATCACAAGATTCATTATTTCGCTCCTTTTCCAAATAAAACAACAACTACCGTCTGAAATAATATTTTAATATCCAGACTCAAAGACCAATTATCGATATACTCGAGATCATATTTTACTACATCATCGAAGTCCTCGATATTGCTCCGCCCGCTTACCTGCCACATGCCGGTAAGTCCGGGAGTCATGCTGATACGGCGTCGGTAATATTGATTATATTTCTCGAATTCATCCTGTGTGGGGGGCCTCGTCCCAACAAGACTCATGTCGCCTTTGAATACATTATAGAACTGTGGAAGCTCATCAATACTCGTTTTACGGAGAAAGGCCCCCACTTTCGTAATTCGCGGATCATTTTCCATCTTGAACATAAGCCCTTGCATTTCATTTTTGGCTTCCAGTTCCTTCTTTCTCTCCTCCGCATCCAGATACATGGAGCGGAACTTATATATCTTAAACCGCCTTCCATTACGGCCGATTCTTACCTGTGAGAAAAATATCGGTCCTTTGGAATCGAGCTTAATAGCAACTGCTACAAAGGGCAGACAAATAAGGGTAATCAGCATCCCCACAAGCCCTCCGGCTATGTCCATCCAGCGCTTTATCATCATCCTCTTATAGCTGCTCTGGAAACGCGTATAAGTAATCACCGTATAATTTCCGAAGCTGTCCACTTTACTTCTATTGGCTTCCATGCCCGGAAGCTCCAAACTATAGTGACAGTTCACACCCATATCGCCAAACCCCCGGATAATCTCTTCCAGCTTATTCTGGGAAATATCCGGCAGGCTCAAGAATACTTCGTCCAAAGCCATCTGGGTAGCGACCTCGATTAAGTCCCCTTTGTCGGCAACCACAGGAATTCCTCTTATTTCTTTTCCCCGAAGATCCTCATTCATGCAGACCAGGGCTACTACCTGATAATAAATATCCAATTCTTTTTCCAGGCGATCAAGTGTAAAATCAATCTGGCTGCTCTCCGTTACCACCATTACCTTAACAGAGTTCTGCTCCGAAGAATAATACGTATGAAGAAACTTCTTAATCACCGTATGCACTGCCAGACAAAGGAAGAAGTTTAACAGGAAGAAATAACCGAGTACCAAACGGGAAAATACATCCGCCCATTTTACGAGCACCATAAGAAATGTTACCACAAGAATCATGATAGCGTTATATTGCAACACGCGGTAAGCTTCCTTCCATATGCTTCTTCTTAGGAAATTGCGGTTCCAGTCGATGAAGAAATTATAGACGGTTCCAAAGAGCATCAGACATAGGCATACGAGAAAATGTATGCTTTGATCTCCCATATCTTTGAAATTGCCGAAACGGATATAGGTCGCAACAACAAAAGAAATCACAATACATATGAGGTCTGCAAACCATAGTCCATATACTTCTATAATCTTATTTTTCTGTTTCATCGTCTTCTCACCTTTATTCGCTATATCCGCCTCAGCGGACCCTAAATCAATATGTTTCTGCGTAAATAGTTTAAATCAGTTGCCTAATTCCCGGAACTTTTTTCATTATACTTACATAGATAAGGGCAAGCCCTATCGTTCCAAGCACATATACCGTATTGGCCAACGGTCCTACCGTTACCTGGCAAAGATAAAGATACAACGGCAGAAGCTGACGCCTTACCAGCTTTTCTATCAGATAAATACCAAATGCCGATCCACCCAGATAAACCGCTGTCTTATAGCCTATCTCCGGCAATGTATATTTCATACAGATTGATTTTACCATATAATATACCATTATGGCTAATACCGGAGTGAAAATCCCTAAATAGCTTTGAGAATATTCTCCTTTTACCAAATACTCTGCAACCACTGCTCCCATCGATAGAAGAACAAAGACAAGGAAAAGTGCCGTTATCTTACCCATATGGAACATTTCATACCGCCTCTTCGTCAAAATATGTTCCATATAATATCCAAACATCACATAAAATACATTATCTGTCAGTATCCATAAGGAAAGTCCGACGGAAATACCGGAGTAAGTAGCTATTACCCGTAATACGACATCAAATATAATCTTCAAAAGAAACAGATATCGAAATTCCTGTTCTGTCATTCCTCTTGCCATCTTGCGCAGAAAAGGCAGCATCAGTAATATTGCCATGTAGGAATATAAAAACCAATAAGATTCCGTCACATCGGCCGTATACAAACTTTTCAAAAAACTTATAACGCTCCACTCTCCTGTCAATTTGCCAGCTATCTGATTCGCTGTATACTGAATAGCAGAGAAAATTATAATTACTGCCGCAATTCTCACAATCCTTTTCTTGTATAAGGTAGATAAATCCTCTTCTTTCCTAAGCAAAAGCGCCCCTGATACCATGAAAAACAAAGGTACATTTATCCTGCAAATAACAGAAACAGCCATAGAAATACAATAAGTCAGCGAGTTGTCTGTCGTCGCAAAATGGATAAAATACCCATCCGTATGATTAAAAACCACCAGACAGATTGCCAAAAATCTTATAATTTCCAAATGCAGTGCCTTCCTCATACACCATCGCCCTTGCGCCTTTCCGGAATCAGCATGTCCCCCCAATAAGCAGCGAGCAACATCAGAATATAATTTCGGCCGATATAAACAGAAATAATATGCGCTTCGACAATAGTATAAATTGCAAGCACTACCATCATAACAAATCCCATAGCATCTCTTTTCTTATAACATTCCCATATCAGCATGATATTCAGTGTAAAATATACAATTGCCGGAATGATACCATACCAATAGAATACCCTTACAAATCCCATATCGAAGTAGTAATTATTGCCGGCATCTGAAAAGAGACTCCAATGCGCCATCGTTCCTTCATGATTTACCGATCCCCAATACAAATCCAGAATCCGCCCGTTCAAAAATCCATCCAGCTTTGCCAAAAGCGGATTCGTCAATCCATATTTGGAGGCTGCTATCGATAAAAGCAGGCAGCCTAAGAACACTAAGATTCCCGCAATATAAACCCACTTATTCTTTCTAGCTTTAGGAAAATAGTGAAAAAATGCCGCAAGCAAGATTGTGGCTGTCGTTATAAGCATTCCTGTTCTGGAATCCGTAAGCATAAAAAGCCCCATATTTAACAGCAATACTGCGGCAAAGTGGTACCACCTCATTTTACTCTCATAAAGATAGAAATATAAAATGGCCAGCATAAAGAACATACAATGCAACGCATTGGGATGCCCCAGTCCTATGCAATATCTCGTTTCCACAACCCCTCTGCCAAAATCTGTCGTAATCCCCAGATTGCCGTAAATTCCTGCCAGCGACAGAGACATAAGCAAAAGGCAGCCTGCTAACGTCGTATAAAAGACAAAACGTATCATTTTATGCAGTTCTACATTCTTACACGATGCCACAAATGCTACAATTCGTAATATTTCATTTCTCCCCGTTATTTTATAGGAAATGAACCCTAGCACGCCAAACAGAAAAATCCATATCCATTCCTTCATAGAATATTGGGTCAGAATAATTTTCGTCACCGCAAGCACAAATGTAATACGGAACAATTGTCCTTCCAGCGGATTGATATAGTCGCTCTTATCCACAACAACGATTATAATCTCCAATAAAAGCATCATATAAAAAATGACATTCGCAACTTTTTCCCTGTTTATTTTCGTATTCCCAATTTCCATTTTACTTTCCCCATCCACTTCGCCAGCCTTCCCCTGCTATAGGTAAGGTGCGATATCCCAAAGCTCCTGACAATTTCATAAGAAGCGTTATTATCCATAAAAACCTGAAATAGCTTAGCTCTATATTCCTTCACTTCATCCAATCGATATTTCTTATAAATATAACCATATTCTTGAATATTTACCTTTTCATCACCAATACACTTTTCGGTAAGCTGCGTACTGCTTACCCCTATGGAAATAAGAGGCTCCTTCGTATAAGCAAACTGTGGATTATTCTTCAATATTCGCATATAGAATTCCATATCTACAAGCCATACCAAACTTTCATCATAAGCACCCGCCGACCTTTTGTATATCGTTGCACTGGGAGCTCCTATGGTATTTCCAAGATATAAATTCCTATAATTCTCTTTTATCAAAGAAACATCCGCATCGGAAATATGTCTGTCATAGCTTCTCTCGGCTTCCACCTGTCTCGTTCCGCAAAAGGCGAAATCTGCTTCCGGGCACTCTGCCAAAAGGCGGACAAATTTCCCAAGACTTTCCCTTTCCGTGAACCAATCATCGTGGTGCATAATTTTTACATATTCACCACTGCATTTGTTCATGGCCTCATTCCAATTCGCCGTAGATCCAAGCCTTCTCTCATTCCGATAATATTGCAGCTCCGGCCTGCCTTTCACGAGTTCGTATACTTTATCATCCGTAGAATCATCGGTAATAATAATTTCATAGTCCGTATAATCCTGCTTAGCAATGCTTCCAAGCAATCGTTCTATGCCTTCTACGTTATTGTAGGCCGGAATACAAATCGAAACCTTTGCCATAACGCATCAACTCCTTCCTGGTCTATTCCTTACCATATTCTGTTATATAAATAACAGAACTTATCAAAGAAAATACCATCCCCATCAATCCTCTGCTTGTATACCAATAGAGCCATCCTGCATGATTCTTAGTAAGCATCAACCAAATAATCGGAATGACAGCTATCATAAAGAAGGGAATCAGATAAAGCACATTTTTACATGCTTTTTTTATATTCTTTCTTTCCTTTACAAGAAAATATACAACGATTGCAGTACCCAGCATCAAATAAGGGCTTCTCGCAAAGACTTTCAGGTTCTTTATTGCTACCTCAAATGTATTTAATTCCTCGCCGGAAACCACTACTTCTCCGGTATGTACCTGAACTCTTGCTGATATCTCAGCAAAAATATTATAATGTAACACAATATAATAAATAACCCATTTCATCATCCACATTCCTATATAACCTGTTCCCCAGAATAAACTGAGTATAATCACTCGTTTCACGGCCTCCTTTAAATTCAGCCGTTCCATCAGTAATACCAATACCAACGGCATAGTCAACGAAGCTGTAGGATAGGTAAGAAAATCAAAATAGGACGTAGCAATCCCAATAATAAAGAAAAAGTAATAATATCTCTTATCGTCTTTCTCCAACCATGCCTTTTTCTTTAGTAAGAAAATGCAAGAGAGCAAGGATACATAATAAACTGAGGAAAACTGCATGGACATTGCCGTTGCCACCGGATTAACTATCATTATCGCGGTCAGTAAAGATATCAGATACTTTTTCATACCTCTTTCTATCATAAGAACGAGAACATAAGCTAGCAGGAAAAATTGGGCAAACATATTCAAGTACCTGATATCTGCATAGTTGAACAGAATCAATAATGGCTTTAAAATAACGAGATAGCCATGCCAATACCGTCCATACTCAGACACTCCATCCGTCTGTACTCCCTCCCACAGGTAGGCGACCAGGCTTCTGCATCCGGAAAATTCCCCTGTAATTGCCACACTGGGAATCGATAATGCCTTCTCAAACACTCCTTCTTCCTTCCCGGGATAAATAGCCTTTAAAATCATAATCGCATCTGTTTCATTATCTAATTGACTTCCTTTATATCCGGAAACGACCTGCGGATAAACCCCTTCCGTATAGAAAATTTCTATAGACTCCAAAACATGAGATTCCATCCCTTTTACCGGAAGCAAATATACTAAAACCAGCAATGCAAGCCCTGCTATCGAACTTAAAAGCAGACATAGTACAATCTTTACCAATATTTCTCCTGTTGCTTTATTCCGCATGAACCTTTATCCCCTTCTCTTTTGTAAGTATCAACCCTACGGTACCACCATAACCACTTTATCCTTGCGATAAAAATCCCTTACCACACGATTTGTAAATTCCTCCGGGTCCTCCGTGACCGGCATATGCATCAGGGGACCCTGGTTATCATTAATTGGTGTCAAATAAGCTTCCTTGATGGAATCGTCCAATAGGATTTCCATATGAGACTCTATTTGTCTCTTAAAGTCCTCCGCCTGACCACTACTCACATAGTCATATACTCTTTTATCCGTACTATTTCCAAACCAATTCAAGTTTACTACTGTAATGAGTATCCCTATTACGATAAGAGGAACTGCCACCTTATTCCGGTACTCGCTTTCTTCTAAGAATATCCGCCCTATCCTTGCATTCTTCCCTTTCTCCCTGAGCAATTCTATCAGCCATCCCTCCACATATAATATTGAAAAAAGCGAAGTCAGAAGGAATGTGAAGTATACAATCGTTGCCGGACCTAAAGAAACATCCACCGCCGAATATATGGCCGGTGCCCACATTGCGCTGTAAATACCATACATGAAAATGACGAATAATAACGGATATCGGAAACGAAAACTGCTCTTCCTCTCTAAGAGCGCCTGCCAGCCGAATACTGCACACAGGAACAGCAAGACAAAAATAAACGTCTTTTCTTCCAAATAGCTCCATATCGTCGTCCATCCGCTATACAATGAATTCCATACCGTCAGAAAAGCATCCGATATATGAAAACCAAAGCTTTCTCCTGCACGGACCTTATTACCCGGAGCGATACACTGAATAATAAAGCCAATCACACCTACCGCAAAAGGAAGGATTAAAAGCAAAATATTCTTTTTTTTGCGGAAAAATAGTATCATCAAAACTCCATAAATCATAAACACCAAAAGCGAAGAAAAGAAACTGCTGCCTCCTACTGCAAACATGCAAAGAGTTGCATAAGCAATCTCTCTTTTTCTGTCTGTCCGATAAAACCGAAAGCCGAAAGCGAGAGCGAAAAGTGCCAGCATATGAGGAATAATATAATGCGTGGCTCCCACATACCAATACATTCCGATAGCCGTACTGGGAATGAACTGTATAGAAGCAAACAATAGAAGTGAAGCAAAAATCGCCGCATACTCCCAACCGATTCCAACAATCTTAACCAGAGCATCATAAAGAAATACACTGGTTCCCAGAATCAAAGCGCCTACCATAATATAAGGCACGATTACAAAGCTATAAGTAACAAAAACTTCCGGCATCAAAGAAAATAAAAAAGTAGTGAACCAATCCCCATTCCATCCGATATACATCTGCTGCACAGTCTTACACGCAGCCTTTATTACCTCTATCAAAGAATGAGTCTCCACCCATGCTGCACGGGTCAGAACACTGTAGCCATAATCGTCACCGCTCGGACGCGCATATTTAGCTAAATACAAAACGGGTATGGTACTTATAGTAAAAAAGATAATTGATAATACAGCTATTTTTTTATTATCCAACCAACCTATGACTTTTTTCACTTTTCTCCCTCCATTTCTTACTCATCCAAGGTCGTAATAGAATCACACTAATCAGACCAAATATCGCCATGATATTGGAAACATAAGCAAGTTTCTGTATTTTTGTGCCATTATACCACACAGTGACCTCTTCCTCTCCAGAATAATTGCTTTCTTCTACGTATACCCTCACCATTGAGGTTTCTGGATTCTTATCTATCTCAAATACATCCCCCTTATTGCTGACCGCTTTGTATCCGCGGTACCATATAAAAGGTATATCATAGTACTCCTTTGATAAATCTGCCTTAAAAGTAAATTTACCACTTACTTTCTTTCCATTAACAATTGTTCCATCGTTCGCCGTTGCCGTATTAGGGGCATTCATCATTTCCCTTGTGGTCTCTATGGGAAGCCATTCTTCCCCTGCTCCAATTCCTGCAATTTCATTATATAGAACTCTGTCTGTAAAGTCTTCCCTCTCCGTCCTCAGATTCCCTATGGAACTTAAGCCCGCATATAACATAACGATACTGACATTTATAATCAGGAAGATTTTCTTTTGCTGCCCTTCAATTTTCCATTGACTTATAAGTAAAACCGCCATGAAAATAACAACCACTACTCCCACAGCAACGAGCCGTCTTGGAAATTGAAGCATTCCTGCTACCGGCTTAGCTATAATCCAAAAGCTTTTGATAAGTTGAGTAGCTATAATTCCTATCGCGATAAAAAATAAAGTAATGAGCAGTTTAGCATTTGTAATCGTCTTTCTTCTAGAAAAGATCAATACTCCTGAAACAAATAGATATATCATAAATAGCCATCCGAAGCTATCATAACCAAAAAGTCCCCAAAATGTCACTATATGCTCTTCCGGTGTCGTCCAAGGAGTTGACACTTTATATATCTGCTGCCTGAACTGTTCCCACATGGGTAGCCAAAAAGAAAGGGAAAGCCCTAAAACGATGCTGACCGCCAGCAGTAGCTGCAGTAGCTTTTTTGGAGTTTGAACCATCTTCTTACCATATGCTAAAAGCAGAACTGCACATACAAAAAATGTCATGTATGCCGAAATTAAATGGGTACATGCCAAACCTAAAAAGCCGATCGCCAGCATTACCGGCGGTTTATCTTTCATCAAAAATTCTATCATTCCTGCAATGGCAAGGGGAATAAAAATCATACCAAGAGAACTACCGAGAGTAAAAGCCTGGTAATAACTGCTTAACAACTGACCGGAAAACAAGAACGCGACCGCCGCCAGCGTGGCGCAATAGCGATCCTCTGTTATGCGCAACGCTCCATAAAACGTCAATCCATATGTAGCCGCTATCATCATTGCAGCGAATATCTTAAAGGAAACTTCTAACGAAAGCCCCAAAAACTGTAAGAATGCAGGAATATACAGCAAATGGTTCTGATAAAAAAAACCTACTCCATATCCATAACCATAGCTAAGCATTGAATGTACCTTTACCGGAAAAGTTCCATTTTCTAATTCTGCCGCCAAACTCTCCATTCTGGAAAGATGAAAGGGCGCATCAGAGCCTGTGAGAATTCCTTTCTGCAAGTGCGGGGAATATATAAGGAAAACAGAAAGCAGCGCTATCGCAAGCACTAATCTGTTTCTTCTGCATATTCCTGCTAATTGTTGCAGTCGTTCTTTCATAGTAATGGCCATGTCTTTCACACTAATCCTTCGCTATTTCTGCTTTATGAATTCTGTATATTTTATTCCTTACCTTATCCCACCAATAAAGGAATTTATCTTTCCCGGCCTGTCGTCTGACCGCTGAATCCTCATACTTCACAGTCCGCATCAGAGTCCACCTCCGGCGTTTATATTCCTCCAGCTCCTCGCGGCATTCTTCCGCCGTAAAAAGCTTTCCTTTTCGATCCAAATACATAAACTCCTCGTAGATATTCTGCTCGCTGGCCCAATAGCCGTCCGACACATTATGCCTCGCCCAATATTTAGGAGCTATAATTTTCATCGCAGTCTCACTCGTGAAAGCAGGAAAGAAAGCAAAGGTAGAGTTGGACAAAACTAGATATTTAGCATTTTTAATCGTTACATAATCCCCTGCCAAATCAAAATGATACGCAGGTATACCCGGCAGGAGCCTTCCCGCCGCTTCTAAATCATCCGTGACGATCATGAATTCCATATCGCTTCGAATGCTTTTCATATGTTTCATGGCATTCAACCAATAGCTTCTTCTTAAAAAAAGAGAGCGGTTATCCACATATTCGCCGCCGCGCACATTCATTATGCACAGGTTGTCCCTGGTGAACTCGTAGGAATCGTATTCCTCCTTCACTCGCAGCCATTGCTTAATATCCTCCTTGTGAGCAAGAAAATACCGCTGTGCCTGAAGGTTGCCATAGATAAGAGTATTATCTTTTATATGATACAGCTTCTCGTCTGATCCTGCCACATAACATCCATATACCATATCGTGGACACAATTCTTCAGATATAGACGCTCTTCAGCCTCTTTATAAATGTGGAAATCATCCACATTCACAATAGGACTTCCCAAATCCATATCCATAAAATACATGCCCTTTTTGCTGTGGATATTTACTGCAAGCTGTTCCTGCCCTGCTGTTCCGAATTCACAGCCCAAGTCTTTGGCAATACATCTGGCTGATATATAACAAAATAGCTGATTACCGAGCCCCTGTCCTTTCAAAAATTCTGTTCCAATCATGCGCTATTACCTTCTATCCCTACTCTATGATTCTACCCTTATTTCCTTTTCTGAGCGTTCTTAGTTTATGATTGCCGGCCAATGAGCTTCCGCAATCTTTTAAAACGTTTGCTGTTCCACTCATCCTTTTTCTTTATGATTTCCAAGCGCTCCAATAATTTCTTATCGAAAGCAGCTTCATCATTTATCCATTTATTTTCCTCATAGGCCGCCTCAAAGATAACGGGAAGCATACGCTCCACCATATGGGCTTCGGATGGAAAATTAGGATTCAACCCATAATTCATAATTTTATTCAAATTACGATAAAAAGACGGGCTATGTTTCTTTATCTGCTCCCGCCTTACGATATAACAAGCCCCCGGTGAAAATAAACAATATCTGGGAATCACAGGATCTTTATAAATAAAGCTTAATAAATCGTCAAAATTATCGAAGTATCTATGGGGATGGTTAGGGGAATCCACATACCAGGAAGTATTCTCTTCGATATATTGGCTCTCCGTTACAAGACTGGATATACTGCTTATCCCGGCTTTTTTATTTTCTCCATCTGGCACTTTAGAAAACTTTTCTCTGCTATCCTTGTCTTCATACAGGTAGGTGAAATATTTATTATCATAAACTCTGCGGAAATATTCCTCCGAAAGATGGCGTCCCAGCATGTTTCCTTTGCAAAGACAAATGACCTCCGGCAACTGTTCATAATGTTCTGCGAAATACTCGAAGTAGGTCGTAATATTATGCCCGGTGTTATCCACATGAATATAGGAGCCCCCTCGAGAATATCCCATTTCCTTTAGTTGTCTCTTTATGCCTTCATCCGTCGAAGCATCCACGATGAGATAATCTTCACAATACGATAGAAGCGTCTCCGGAACCGTATTAAAGTTATGAATGAGGAAAAAATTATCCGTTTTTTTCATTCAGAATCATACCTTTCTTGTAAATGCGCAGACCTGCTGGATGGTTACCTTTTCATGTAACTACTCAGTACCTTCGCAGCTACATGCGAAAATCCATTAAAATCACCTTCGGTGATGGGATTTTCACTTGCTGTTCCACATTTTCTTACGGTCAGCGCAGTAAATGCGCAGACCTGCTGGATAGTTACCTTTTCTTTATAGTCAGGTTATCATACCACTTAGGTTCTTTATAAAGTAAATACTGATATTTATCGATATTTTCCCGCAAGTACGCCGGGAAAGTCTCATCGATTTTCACCTTTACTATCTGTGCGTCTCTGCCGAAAATATCCTGGCGGTTTTTAATATTTTTTCTCACTTTGGATAAGGTAGAGCGGTTATTGTACTCTTGATGTGCCGCACTTTTTATTTTATATTTCACCCGCTCTTCTACCGATTGATTCTTACCGCCGCCCATATAACTGAAATGCCAACCGCCATCAGGGACCCTGACTCCAATCGCTTTCTGTTCTTTATTACGCAGTTCTTCCGTCGTATAGTGGCTGAGCATTTCATAACGACACACTTTGGTACCGAGCCACATCGGCTTCTCCACGCCTTCGAATTCTCCCGTTACAGAAAGAAGCCGGCCTGACACCTCTTCCATATCCAGATAACAGTAGAAGAGGCGCTGCGCCAGCATATAGATTTTCCCATTTTCCACCTTCGGAATAAGCGTTTTCAATGTCTCAGGATTGGGAATCTCATCCACATCGCTGAAAATAACGATATCATCGGGCTTACATCCCGCTAATCCCCTCGCTACCGCACACTTTTGATGATGATCGCGCGTAAATGCATCGCAGTCCATAGGTGTATCATCGACTACATTATGAATAATCTTGTGTTCAAACGCCTTGAACATTTCCTTATTTTCTTCATAAAACAAAGGCTTTTTGTCCCCAGAAAAGGTAACTGTGGATTCACTGATAACGAACTTATCCACCACATCATTCAGAATATGCATACGAAGCAGTAAAATATCCAATTCGTTAAAAAACTGAAAACTATCATAAACCATAAATTCTTCTCCTTTTTAAAACCTTGGATATTCCGCATTCGTCCCTGCCCACTTGTGGAAAACGAAAGGGCGGATTCCCGCAACTTCAGGTATCATGGATTCGTGTCCGAAATATCTAGCAACTTCCAAGGGCGCATATTTCATCCCTGCTGCCTCGAACAAGTGCTTATTCTTACAGCAAATGAATCCATCCTCGTTAAAGAAACCATGATCTGCTTCAAATGGGATATTCGTCTTTTCAGGAAACTCCAACAGCCTTTTACTCCTGATGGATACGCTGTTCCCTACCCGGCAAATACTACCGTTCACGTCCCTGTAAGAAAAATCATCCTTCGGAAGAGGGAACGGTGAACCGATATAATCGTAATCCAGGAATTCATCCCGCCACATATCCGGATTCACCACGAAGCCATCATAATGCACGAGAAGCATAAATTCAGTATCGATGTATTCATGAATCTTATAAATCATATTGTAATTGAAGTGATCGATGGTCTTTAACTTGTCGATATGCTTGTAAGTAATTCCCTTCGGTAAGAAAAAGGGCTTTCTATGACTAATCAGCACCACTTCACCGAAATCGATATCCTTCATACTATAGGCAAGTGCCTTTACCGTTTCCTTCACTTTAACGCTTGTCATCGCCGCTAATGTCACATTCGGCAACTGTAATCTACCGTTGTTATTGCTATTGCTATCGCTATTGCTATTTTTATCGCTATATTCACTCATCTTACTTCGTTTTCCTCCCCTGCATCATCGCTCCTTTTTGAATATCTGGTTCTCCACCCGGTATACGGAGTCACATTTCTCAATCGTCGTGAGACGATGTGCGATAATCACAAGTGTCTTCTTGCCATGCAGCCGTTCGATCGCCTCCATGATCGCCTGCTCTGTATCGTTATCGAGTGCCGAAGTCGCTTCATCGAAGATCATAATCTCAGGTGACGTATATAAAGCTCTGGCAATGCCAAGGCGCTGTCTTTGTCCTCCGGATATACGTACTCCTCGCTCGCCAATGCTTGTATCGAGGCCTTCCGGAAGTCCTCTTACGAATTCATCCATCTGCGCCTCTTTCAATGCGTACCACACTTGTTCTTCATCGATATCTTCCGTATCCACACCATATGCCACATTATTTCTTATCGTATCATCCAGCATGAAGATCATCTGGGGAACATAGCCTATTTTCGCATACCAGCCGGGATAATTCGTTCTGATATCCACGCCGTCTACGGTAACTTGTCCCTTCTGCGGTTGTAACAATCCCAGGAGAATATCCACTGTAGTAGACTTTCCGGCACCGGAAGGACCAATAAATCCCACCGATTTCCCGATAGGAATGGTAACACCTGCATTTTCCAAAATATTCAGTTCCGTATTCGGATACGCGTAAGTAATATCCTCCAGCTTCACTTCCTTCGTAAAGCCCATCGGAACAATTTCTTCCTCTTTTAGGAAAAGGACATCTGTATTCACATCTTTCTCATGGCTGCGGATAATGATATCCTCCACTGCCTTTAAAGAAGGTTCGTAATAAGCGATGTTATTTATATAAGTAGAAAGTTTGTTCGCACTAGGCATAAGCTTAATAGCAACTGCCGCCAGCATACCCACCTGCTTGATCATCTCGCTGATATTATTTCCCACTGCCAGAAAAACAGCTACAATTGCAAGAATTCCTGCCATACATACCGTTTCTATCGTAAGCCTCGGAATATTCTGCATGGAATTTTGCCGTTTCTGAATCGTATTAAGTCTGGAGGCACTTTTCTCATACTGCTCCACAAAATAGCGCTCCTTATTCAGTACCTTCGTTTCCTTCATACCATTTACTGCCTGCATGATCCACTTCGTAGTAAGAGCACTATTGGTCTGTACCTCATGCCCGAATCTCCGAAGGACGGGGCCCAATACCTTTTTATTCAACAATAAAATGATACCCAGAACTCCACATATGATAATCGTCATAGCCGGGCTGATTGCCAGTGCCAGAATCAGCAGGGCTGTAAAAATAAATAATTCCGTGAATAACTGCAAAAAGGTAAGCAAAAGATTATAAGAACCATTTACATCGCTCATAATATGGCGCATAAGTACCGGCGTACTGGCATCTAAATAAAATTCATAGGGACGCCTTACGTAATCCTTAAATAGGTTTCTGGATGTGTTGAACTGTCCGTTATAAATAAAACGGTACTGCGCATAATACATAAAATACAAATAGATATTTTTTATAAAAAAGACAATGATGAGTACGATGGCCAGCATAATGAGAAAACCGTTCGCATCGTTTAGATGGAATAAATCATAAAAGTACTTCAGGTAATCATTTTCCACAATACTATTTGGATCCATCGCCACCGTAATAAAGGGAATGAGCAAAGAGGTTCCTACCGTTTCGAGTCCCGCACCGATCAGCATCATGAAAAGCAGAAGCAACAGCAATTTTCTTTGTCTATTCGTTAAAATTTTTGATACTCGTTTCAATAAATCCATATCGATATCCGTCTCCTGTTATGCCTTGGCCCGAAGCGGAATCACATACTTATCATACCCTTTTACAGCACAATAATATGCGAACGGAAACGCAAGCACTAACTTCATGCGTACCTTATCCCCCGTGGCCACATAATCTTTCTTATATATTCTTACAATATTTTCTTTCTCTTTTTTCAACTCTTTTATGATTTCTCCCGCAAAGCCTCTCGTATCCTTATTCTCCATAAAGTCAATATAGTAAAAAAGCAATCGACGATAGAAGCGATACGCTGCCTTATCCGAAAGTTCTGTCATACCTTCCTTTGCAAGATGAGAAATCTGTTCCTGCCAAAATGGAATCTCATCCCTGAGCCTGCGTTGCCCTACCTTCTCATTCATGATGCTGCCCTCTCTGTCAAGCACATAATTATAATAAGGTGCATTCAGATAGGCCAGGCGTTCCATCTTACAAAATGCTTTTGTGGTAAACATAATATCTTCAGAGTTCTTCCCTACCGGAAAACGCATATCCTTTACCATCTCCGCCAAAAAGAGCTTACTCCAAACAGAGTTATAGATGACATACTGTTCATCCTCACACAGATAAGCCTCCAGGGCACGGGTTTTTGATAATAATACACTATTACCCGTAGATGCGTCAATCTCAGGTACGAAGGTCTCTCCTGACGAAGTCCGTATCTGCTTGTAGCGGCATACTGCAATCTGCGCCTGTTCTTTCTCACACGCTTCATACATCGACCGGTACATATCTTGATCGATCCAATCATCACCGTCCACAAAACCGATATATTTCCCTGTAGCCACATCCATTCCCGCATTTCTCGCATCGGACAGACCGCCATTTTTCTTATGTACCACTTTGATCCGGGCATCCTTTTTTGCATAGCCGTCACAGATGACGCCGGATGTATCGACAGAGCCGTCATCCACCAGGATAATCTCCAGATTCTGATAGGTCTGTGCCAAAAGGGAATCCACACATCTTGGCAAGTAATCTTCTATATTATAAACCGGTACGATGACCGAAATCAATTTTTCCATATGCATCAATCCTAACCATATCCGGCGTGAAAATATCATGCACCTCGCATGTATTCAGCCATTTTACAGGGGCAATTACACATTTATCCAGGGAAGCATTCAACCAGGCGCCCCACCAACTAAAGCTACTGTTTGCAATAATATGATGTTTGCATTTACTCATCAACATCAAATCAATATAACCCGTATCCTCCTTCGTCCCCTTAATCACCGTGAAATTCAACTTTTTATTCGCCGCCTTTTTCTCCTCACACCATGCATCCGCCCAAGGAGTATCGTTGGTAAACACGAAAAAGTGGGATTCCGGATATTTCTCCGTCATATATTCTATTGCCTTTTCATAATAAGCTTCTGTACAAATACCACCGTACACCTCCGATACCTGCAAGTAATCTCCCCGTCTGATATGAAGACTTATGGAAGTATCCTTCTCAATTTGCTCTTCATAGTCTCTAATCTGCCTCGCTATATCTCCTGGTATTTGTACCTGCCGGAAACGAAAGGCTTCCCGCACCTTCCCTTCGATATCCTTGAAATACTTTTCACTTTGGAAACAACCGCACAGATAAGCGGATTCTTTTCCCATCACTTCCTCGTCGTATCCAAGTGTTTTTTCCGTATATTGCCTGCTTCTTCGTCCAAACAGCTTCCGCCTTACCCTATCCGCAAAATGAAGAGAACCATCTGTTATCTCTATTATTTCTTCACTCGTCGCCCTCGGATAATCGATACCGAAAACAGAAAGCATGATCGGTCTTGCATTATCCAGCGCATACTCCGTCACATCGTCGAACTTCACTTCCCTGCCGAGCGAAGTTAGTTTCAAATACAGAGCATATTGGAACATTTGGTTTCCGATTCCGCCGGACATCCTAATAATATTCATCGGATGCAGTCCTCCTTTCATGGGCTGAGATATTTTATTAGGTAACTATCTGCTTGGATTTACTGCTATTAGTTTTGCGGTCTGGCGCAATCGGCTGTATTTTCTAAATGGAACTATTACATAATTGCAACGTCCGGGGCGGCAGAAAGGTACCTCCTTGTACCGTTCTGCCTAAATGCCGCCTGCTTAACGGCCGCAAAATTAATAGCAGTGAATCCAAGCCATCTCAGTAATCTAAAGGTGCGCAGGGAATTATAAAAATTATGAAAGAATATATAGTCACTCTAGTTTTACTTTCTACACATACACTTTATAATACTAAAATAATACTGTAATAACAAATCTCTCCCATAGGATAAAGCAACATACCCCGGAACTGCGACAACCTCCAAGCTTTAGAGAAGTTCTCCTTCAACTAATAGCATAGTGAATGGCTTACTTTCATCCATAGTGGTTGGAGATTCCTTTTAGCGTGTGGCTTGCATTTTCTTAATGGAGTCTATGGAATGCAGGGCAAATAGCGCACGGATGCGCTATTTAGGCAGAACGGTACAAGGATGTACCTTGCTGCCGACCCGACCGCTACCAATCACGTTACGGCTCCATTTAGAAAATACAGCCACATGCGCACGGAGCCCCAACCACTATGGACGAAAGTGAGCCCTCAATACAATACACTCACCACATTCAAAAATTACTAAGCAACATCCACTCTTGAAACATCAAGATAAACCATATCTGAATGCGCCACACACCGCGTTTCGTATAGTCTTCCCAGATTTCCCACACCACATCAGGGTCGAGTACTCCTTGTTTCTCCAGCACTTTTCTGTCGATAAGCGACTCTGCCCATCCTCTTAGTGCAGGCTCTAATAGCCATTTATCGATAGGAATGCTGAATCCCTTTTTAGGGCGCTCCATCATTTCCTTTGGTACATATCGGTATAACACATCCCGGAGCACCTGTTTTCCTACTTTGCCCTGTCGTTTATACTCTATCGGAAGCGTCCATGCGAATTCGACTACATCCTTGTCTAGCATAGGAACTCTAGTCTCCAAGGAAACTGCCATTGCCGATCGATCTACCTTCACGAGGATATCATCGGGATGATACATCAACATATCCATTAGCATGATATTATGATTTACTTCCTCTAGCTCATTCGTAAACTGATTGTATTTATATGGACACTTTTCATGAGTTTTGCTGATTCTTTTCGTAATGGGATCCGTCTCGTAAGAAATTTCATATAGCCTTCCCGAATCCTTTGCACCTAATAAGGCAGCCTTTGTACGATACATATGATTCTTTGCAAGAGGACTGTGAAGCAGTAATTCGCTGCAAGGCTTTCTTAAGAAATAAGGAACATTTTTCATTTTCCCCCATATGCGGCTTACCGACTCATAAGAAGTATAACCACAGAAGAGTTCATCTCCCGCATCCCCGCTTAAGGACACTGTCACATGTTCTCTCGTCATCTTACTTACCAAGTAGGTAGGAATCTGAGAAGAATCTGCAAATGGCTCTCCAAATATATAAGCTAACTTAGGAATCACATCGATGGCATCCTGCTTCGTAATATATAGTTCTGTATGATCTGTTCCCAAATGCTTCGCAATCTCTTTCGCAGCATCTGCTTCATTGTAGCCTTCTTCACTCATACCGATCGTAAAACTTCTTACCTTACTACTACCTAGTGACTGCATTAACGCCACGATTGTGCTGCTATCAATACCTGCCGACAAGAAAGCACCTACCGGAACATCTGCTACCATTTGATTTCGAATAGACTCCTTCAATAAACGTTCCAATTCGAGAGAAGCCTCTTCCCTGCTCCCTGTAAAAAGGTTGGCCTGTCCTTTCTTCGCCGCTTCGGTCATCGACCAAAATTGTGATATCGAGATATCTTCGCTACGATAAGGAGCCTTTATCTTTAAGATGCTGCCTGCTTCTAATTTATATACATTTTTATAGATAGAATAGGGTGCCGGAATATATCCATGGGTAAAATAAATATCCAACACTGCTGTATTAATTTCCTTTTCAAAGCCATCTAAGGCAGCGATACAGCCTATCTCAGATGCAAAAGCAAAAGTTCCGTTTTCCATCGCACTATAATAGAGTGGTTTTTCTCCCACTCTGTCCCGCGCCAAAAATAACACTTGTTCTTTTTTGTCGTATAAGGCGATAGCGAACATTCCTTTGCACATAGAAATTGCTCTTTCTACTCCGTAAGCCTCCATAGCCTCTAAGAGCACTTCTGTGTCACTAGTTCCCCGGAAGCGGGTAACCTTTTTTTCCTCGATGAGCCTTTCGGCAATCTTTCTATAGTTATAAATTTCTCCATTGAATACAATGACATAACGCCCACTATGGGATTCCATCGGCTGCGCCCCGGTAGGAGTAAGGTCCACAATGGAAAGACGTTGATGCCCTAATACTACATCCCTATCCTCACTCATCCATACACCTTCTGCATCCGGGCCCCGATGAAGCATACGCGCATTCATCCTGCCTATATTCCCTTGCCAATCGCCTTTTAAGTTGCACAATCCCACAATACCGCACATACCATTAATCTCCTTATTGTTCCCCTTATTCTTCCGCAGCGACTTCTGCAAAATCACCATTCTCTATCCTGCGGACAATCACTTCTTTCGCTTTTATCGCTTCCTCTTTCCACTGTTCATAGGCTGCATCCCATGTTTCATAGCCTTTATTCCCTCTTCGGTCTGCCAAGGAGTAATTTGCTTGAATATAATCCGCAAGAAATACAGTGCACTTCTCCGCTCCAAGGGCATTGGTATGTCCGCCATAATCGCTGAAATCAGTGGCGAAGTCAATTCCAATTTCTTCGTAGTAATTATTCATATTTAAGAATTCATATCCGTAGCTTTCAATGATATCTTCCATATAATTATACATCATCTGCTTTTCCTCCTCCATAACAGTCGGAGAAAGAATAAATAACGCTTGTAATCTTTCTTTTTTCAAGTAATCGAGAAGCTCATATAGATGCTCCTCCTGCTCCGCTGGCATCGAAAGTTTGTCCTCAATCATAGACGTATCGTATGCTTCACATGGACCAACCTCGTCCGTCGGTACATAGCCCTTTCTCTCATCCAATAACTCATATCGGAAGCTTGCCATCTGCTTTGGCAGGACAATGGTTTTCCAATTGGAATGGTATTTGAAAATATCAAAATAATAAGTATATCTTTCCGCCTTATCCTCCACCATGGCATTAATAGTCTTTATTCGGTTCCATGAATATTTCATGTTGTCCGTTACCCCTCTCGTATACGCCATGTTGTTGACAAGATCTCCTTCTCTTGCCGTATACATACGCATTTCAAATACATACAATGAAGGATTCTGAGTCTTTCTCACTTCCTCTACAAGATAAGGAGCTGCTACCGGTCTTTGTAGATTAGTAGAAATCGGATAGGCTGTAATCCCATACTCTCCCCATAGCTGAGGGGTGGAATAATAAGGGTATACCGGACTGGATCCTATCATTACCATATCGATCGTATTGTCCGGCTCCGCATAAAATCCTGTGAACCTATCCTTTACATCCCCATTTGTTCTTATCATATAAGTAACACTTATGAGGATATATATGAAAATAATGATGAAAATAATTGATTTGACTGCTTGCTTTAAAGTCATCTTTATCTCCCATATCCGCCTGTGAATTTAAAATCTTGAGACTTTTCTTTTATTATCTTTTCCAAGTAATTTTGCCATGTTCCATTAATCGTTTCCGGATTGAAATCTTCTTTCACTTTTGAAGCATTTTTACCCATTTCTTCCATATAACTGCTGTTATTTAATATTTTCTGCAAGTTTTCTGCCAATCCCTCTGTATCGCCTGGTTGAATGAGTAACCCATTCTTCCCATGATCAATTAATTCCCCGGGGCCTCCGGGGGGACAATCCGTGGATATTACCGGAAGTCCTAAGGCCATCGCTTCTAACAGCGTATTAGGCATTCCCTCAGAAAAGGAAGAGAGTACGAACACCGAGGCTTTGTAAATAGAATCAGCCACATTCATTACAGCCCCCGGAAGAGCAACTCGTTCCGATACCCCCATCTCCTCCACTAGTTTTAATAGTTTTGGCCTTAAGTCTCCTTCTCCGTATATGGTGAGCGTATACTCAGGATATTCAGGTGCAATTTGAGCAAAGGCGCGAATAATCATTTCATGGTTCTTATTCGCGTCTACACGCCCCACTGCCACGATACGCTTTTCCCGTTCCCCCTCATAACTTTCCCTGATAAATGCAGGATGAAGAGAATTTTTCAAGATAATTGCCTTCCTTCTCACCGGTAAAGGAAAGAAGTCCAGACACCTGCTTGTCTGTAATACGACACCGTCTGCAAGGCAAAACATTGTTCTGGCCGCGAAGCGAAGCCCTCTGGAGTAATACTCCAACTCCGGTTCCCCTCTTACCGATACAACAACGGGAATACGGAGAAAACGAGAAGACGCTATTGCCATAATGTTATTTTTTCCAATAAAAGAGAGAATCAAATCCGGTTTTTCTTTCTTCCAAATATCACGAAGCTTCATAAAGCGTCTATAGAAGTTGACCACACGACTTTTCTTCTTCTCATTTTCTGTAATATCGGACAACACTCTTTCTATGCCTTCACTGACCGTATATTCGCTCTCTGAACGATACTGCGTCACAATCGTTATGCGATACCCCTGCGCAAAAAAGTATTCAGCAAGATTGACCAACACTCTTTCAGAACCACCCTTATTCAAAGAACTGATAAATAAGGCTAAATGCCTTTTTTCCATAGTTAAATCCCCGTTTATTTTATTCAAAATAATGCCTATACCACTGCTCAAAGATATAGAAGGACCAAGAAAGCTTAGAATAATTCGCTCCTGTAGCAGGACCGCCATCCCCTGTTCTTAAGTACTCTCTTATCATGCCGGATACATAATCGGCACAGAAGATTCCCTGCTTTTCCAGATAATCCTTCTCACTGTAGGCAAGAAGCTGTTCCTTTAAAGGCCCTCTAAGCCATTGATCCAAAGGAACGCCAAATCCTACCTTAGGCCTATCCAGCAGTTCTTTCGGAATATAATCATACGCAATATCTTTTAAAATATGTTTTTTATCCCCTTTGTAATACTTATACTCATGTGGTATCCGGTAAGAGTACTCCATCACATCGCGGTCGAGAATCGGGCATCTCGTCTCCAGAGAATATTTCATGGAAGCCCTATCCACCTTGCAGAGAATATCCCCTGGCAAATAAGTGTCCATATCCAAGAGCATGCGGCGAATCTGCCACTTATCCTCCCCATATTTGCTCTCGATTTCATAATGGCAAGGTAATTGATTCCCGTTATTTTGTACCATTTCATTGGCACGTATGATGTAATTGCTCGCTCCGAACTGGGTTTTCGTCTCCTTATTCCGGTTCTGTGCAATAACCCGTACCCTAAAAGGCAGCTTGTCCGCCAATTTCAGGCGCTCTATAAGCGGAAAATGGCTAACACCATATACCGCTGCCCCTGCCAAATCGAGCATTTGTGCCTGAGCTACATTCTCATAAATGTTATACCCGCAGAAAAATTCATCGCCGCCGTCGCCAGAAAGAGCCACTGTCACATGCTCTTTGGCAAGAGCTGATACGAGCATAGTCGGAATCTGGGAACTATCCGCGAAAGGCTCATCATAATACTGAGGGATGCTTTCCACAAGATCAAACATCTGCTTCTCATCAATATACATTTCCGTATGATTCGTTCCGAGATATTCCGATACTTCCTTCGCATATTTCGCCTCATTATACTTCTCTTCCTTGAAACCTATGGAGAAGGTTTTCACTGGAGAAGAGGAATGTTCCTGTGCAATCGCTGTAATAAGGGAGGAATCATAACCTCCGCTTAAAAAAGAACCCAGAGGAACATCTGATATCATTCGGGAAGCCGTTGCCTTCTTTAACAAATCCTTCAATTCTTCTTTGGCCTGTCGATAATCCGTAACCATATTGGCTTTCTGCTTCGCGTATACATCCTTAATATCCCAATACTTCCACACTTCCGTCTTTATCCCTGCGAAATCCGGACTGTCACTTCCGCTTTCTCTCATTCCAAGCTTGAGAATGCTTCCCGGTTCTAATTTATATACATGTTCAAAAATGGTCTCAGGCGCATTGATATACTGCTGATACAAATAACGGGAAATCACATCTTTCCTTATCTTCTTTTCAAAGCCCGGATATTGCATAATCGGCTTCAGCTCCGATGCAAAGATGAGTTCCCTACCGTTGTCCATATAATAAAGAGGCTTCTTCCCAATGGGATCCCTCATTAAATACAATTCGTCATTTTCCCTATCGAATAGGGCAATTGCAAACATTCCTTTCAGGCGTTCCACACACTTAATACCCCATTTCAGATATGCAGCAATAATAACTTCCGTATCACAGCTCGAACAAAAGGAATAATCGGATAATTCTTCTCTTAATTCATGAAAGTTGTAAATTTCACCATTGAACACAATGCTGATACGCCCATTGCCGGAAATCATCGGCTGATGTCCCAACATAGATAAATCCTGTATAGAAAGCCTTCTCTGCGCAAATCCTATCGCATATCCGCTTCTCGACTCATAAATTTCCTCACCGCTGTCGTTTGGACCTCTATGATACATGGTGTCATTCATCTCTTTTAGCTGTGTCAGCCGAACATCCTTCCTCGACACAAATCCGCATATCCCGCACATTCGGATACCTCCTCGATCTAGTTACTATGCAGCCTTCGGCTTCCTAGCAACAATTTATGCACAGAAATACTGCGTAGCAGTATTTCGCGCTTGCTAAACTTTCGATATTGATGGCTAAATAGTTACTCGGTCTAACTATTGATTCTCTAAAAAGCTATCTTTATATTCTGCAAAGTCTTTACATTCCCTATCAATGCTTTCAATTAACTCCACATACTTTTCTTTTACAAGTGTCTTATAATTTTCATAGTTATCATATCCCCTCTTCGTCCAGGCAAAGGGATGTGTCAAAATCTGTACCTTATCGTGTCCTAAAATATTTTTCTCATCCGGATAGCCATATCGCCATATATGGTTCGCATCGGACATATACTTCACTCCCAAAGTGGAATCCTCTGTCACATTTTCAGCGAAGGTAAAGAATTCATCCTGATATGCGTTTATAATACCCGGGAGTTTTATATTCTCCGCCAGAACAACCGGAGAGGGACGATGTACGGAAAACTGGGATATTTCAAAGCCCAGCATCTCACTTAGCATATGCATTTCCTTTACAATCTGCTTTCTGACTTCCTGCATATCCGTCATCCCATTCAGCGCAAAATGAAGGCCGATATTCTGTCCTCTTTCGTACATATCACATATCATATCTCTATTTTTCCTGGACAATAGGTTATAAGAATTATTCGTCCACTGGAAAAAGAAAGTAGATGTAAAATCCATGGAGGATTCCACCCTCGCCAAATCATAAGCGCGCTCTACGCTATACTCCACATCATGTCTCATAATAATAAACTTGTCTCTATGGAGCGCCTCCTCATAGCTCGCCTGTAGGCCAGTGGATTTGATAATTCTTATAATCTCTTTATAATCTTCAAATGAAAACATTGTCTTCTCCTCTATATTTCTTCCTCTTCTATATTTTAATATACTTTATCTTTTACCTTTACTGCAAATTTCCTCAATATAATCGCGCCACTGTTCAAAAATAGCCTTAGAATTAGCGATTTCTCCAATCTTTCTAGCCTCATCTCCCAATTGCTGCGCATATTCCGGATTCTCAATCAGTTTATTAATTCCCTCTTCCAAAGCCTTCTGGTCCTTAATAGGAATCAACAGCCCGCTCACCCCATCCTTCATAATGGTACGCGGACCTCCACAAGGGCAATCCGTAGCAACAATTGGCAGTCCCAGTGCCATCGCTTCCAACAAGGCATTCGGAAGACCCTCCCAATCGGAGGAAAAGGCGTACACTGCTGCATCTGCCAATTTCTCTTCCAAAGAATCACTGGCTCCCATTAATTGAATATAATCTTCCGCATGGTTTTTTTCGATGATTTCTTCGAGAATTTCTTTTGTGCCATCCTGAGAATCACCGCCATATATTTTCAATGTATAATCCGGATGCTTTTTATGAACCTCTATGAAAGCCTTAAGCAGCATGGGCTGGTTCTTAAAGTCCACCAGACGTCCTGACTGCACCACATCCTTCGTGCGCTGCTTAGGTTTCTTCGTACCTATATATTTATCATGCAGCGGGTTCAAGATAATCCTCGACTTCTTCTGTAAAAATGGGGCAAAAAACTCCCTCTGTCCTTCCGTCTGAAAGACACACCCTGCTGCCCTTGGAAAAAGAAGCGGAATCTGTATCTTGTCCGAAATAGCATCATAATGTCCCACCGGGTCCGTCCGAATGGATATCATAACAGGTACCTTCGTTCCAAAAGAAGCCATCAATGCCCTATAGTTGGCTCTCTGCGCGAAGGCGATGAGAACATCCGGCCTTTCCTCTTTCATAAATGCTCTAAGATGAAGAATCCTTGCCACAAACTGCCAGATTCGAGACTTCTTCTCATCCTCTTCGGTCAATCCCACATGAACCCGCTTTACTTCTTTCTCTATTTGGAATTCATTCTCCCCGTACCACTGCGTTGCAATGAGTACCTCATATCCTTCCTTCGCAAACTGATTGGCCAGATTGGATACAACACGCTCAGCGCCACCTTGCTCCAGACAGTTCAAATGAAACGCTATTTTCCTCTTGGCTGTCATTTCCTACCTCTTTTATAGTAAATCATTCCCAATATATAATACTTTCCAATTTTATCACATTCATATACTAATCGCAAATAAAAGTGGATATGTTTCCGCTACCGCGTTACCATACCCACTTCCTTCTTCCGGGATGTTACCCAATTTGCTGCTTTAATATCTCCACATATGCACTATTGGAGAAATCCTTCGTTCTTGCAAGCGCCGCTTCCTTATAGCGCTTATAATAGCCCTTATCCGTCATCATCCGTTTTATTTCTTCCGCCAGCAGGACTTCTTCTTCCTCAATCTCAGGTTCCAGATTCTTTTCCGGATTCATATTAGCAATCAATATACCATAATCCGCTTCCAGCCTTCTTTTCCCATTCTCTTGAGAACATTTCATATTATCCTTATACTTCTTTTTCAGGATTTCTCTCGGCCCTGTCATACAGTCCGTAGAAATAACCGGAATGCCAAGAGTCATAGCTTCTAAAAGGGCGTTCGGGAATCCCTCATAATGAGAGGATAATACATAAATACGTCCTACATTCAGGTAGGGAAAGGGATTCTTCTTCATTCCCGGGAAATATACGTCATCTGCGATTCCTAACTTTTTCGCAAGATTCCGATACTCCTCAAAGTTACCATCACCGATAATCATAAGCCTAGCCTTGGACATTTCTTTTTTGACGAGGGAAAAGCTTTTAATCAAATGCCAATAACCCTTTACGTCATCCTCTCTCCCCATGGATACAATGACATAGTCATCCTCTTCCCAAGGGAGCCTGGGCTGCTCCGCCAATGCTTTCTTTCTGATTTCCTCTACATCCAATGGATTATAAAGAGTCATAGCTTTCCGGCAACGGTACTCACTTCTAAGTTCATCCTCTATCATCTTGGAACAGCATAATATTTTATCAGATAAACGACATAAGAGGCTCACCTTACGTTTATTCTCCATATCCATATAACTTCGAATACCCGACCAGACCTGCTCTTTCCTTCTGGAAAAGACATTGACCACATTTGCCGTAGGACCGAAGCTATAGGAAATATCAATTTCCAGCTTTTTCTTCAATCTTCTTACCGCAAAGCTTCGTCTTAACACATTGAACAACTTGCCCACTAGCTCCTGCTTCACACCCATATGTAAATCGATGACATTTAACCCTTTAATATTATAAGCAATATCCTTTGAATCAAACATCACTATGTATACGTCAAAAAATGGATCTAACAATCGTGCCGTCGCGACACATACTCGTTCAAACCCGCCCTGGTGGAGCATAGGGACAATCAACATGATCTTTTTCTTCATGATTACCTCCGACTGCTACATGCCTTCTTACGGCCAACGCAGTAAATGCGCAGACCTACTGAATAGTTATGTGCCATTAGCCATTACATATTCCCTGTCTGGTAAAAGCATGTCATTGCCACGGCCTGTTCTCTCACATCAAAACCGGCCTCCTTTACCATCCTGTGCATATCCACTCTCTCATATTCAGCATGAGAAAGGATATATTCCGACCATAGCTTCACGCTCCGGTCGATACTTTCGTAATGTACCAACTCACTGAATCCAACCTCCTGTGTAATCCGATCTGAAATAATACACCGTAATCCAGCTGCCTGAGCCTCCACCACAGTGCCCGGAAGCCCTTCGAAGCGGGAAGGAAATACAAAATAATCCATCCCTTGATAATAATGTTCCACATCCCCTTGATTTCCCATAAAAAGAATATCCGAATTCAATCCAAGCTCTGCCGCTTGTTCTCTGGCCCGATCCATTCCGCCCCCATCTCCTAGCAACATGAGCACCACCCGTTTTCCACTTTTCCTCATCTGAGCATGTACCTCCGAGAATACACGCAAAAGGAATTCATGATTCTTCGCATAATGGAACCGTCCTACATGGCCGAGTACATAACACGCTTCGACTCCAAGCTGTCTTCTGATTTCTTCTCTTTTTCTTTCATCAAATCTATATTTCTCTGAAAGAATCGCATTGGGAAGAACAAATGCTTTCCCGGACTTCTCCCATCCTTTTCCAAAAACTGATAGTCCGGCTTCTCTGGAACAGGCAAAACAATAGTCCGCCTGATGCAACAAAGGACGTCTAAGGAGCCTGGTAATAAAGCCTTTTAGTCCTTTATCCACTCCTGCACTTCTCGCATGGGCTGCCACGGTGGCAATTCCGCTTTTCTTCGCAACAGGAAGATAAATGGAAGCCGTACTCGTCATATGTCCCTGTACCACGGCAAACTCGTGGTTTTCTTTAAAAAATTCCTTTACTGCCCTTCGGTAAGCAATTATATTATATACTTTAAACTTAGGAAGAATAAAAATCCTTCCGCCAAGCCCTTTAATCTCTTCGTCATAGAATTCCGGATTTCGCACATCCACATCGTCTGCATGTACAAGAAAGTCAAATTGTATCTCATCCCGGTTCATACAACGATATAAGTCCATAATACGGCTTTCCGCACCACCCAGACTCAATCCCCCGAGCACATGCAGAACACGAATCGGTTGCTTCATACTACACCACCTTCTATTATCGTAACTGTTCAGTACATTCACAGTCACATCACAACAACTTCACAAGTAAACGCTTCATATGAGCCAATATATATTCGGCCACAGTTCCGAACAATCCCCTTCGCACAGCCGGTAATTCCAAGTATTCTCCGTAAGAGATCATTTCTTCCGTCTCAAACAGCCTGCGGCATCGTTCGAAATCTGAATCATTCATCGTATTGGTATGAAGGACCATGGTGGTAGTCCCCTTTTTCCGCTTAAGGCTGCTGTCTAACCGAAAAGAAATAGGATAAAAAATAATTCCGCCTTTTCGATAAGGCACGGTCCCAAAACCGTCTGTTATCTTCGTATAGCCGAGTTCCTCAAGGGCGCGAAGCGTATTCCTATCATAAGAATGAGCCGGTGCCATAAAAATATCAGTCTCTATTCCATGTGCCTCCAAAATTGCGTTCCCCGCCTCCAGCATTTCCCTCTGCCTCTGAAAGCTTAGACCGGCGAATTCTGAGAAATGATTTAAGGGAAAACAGCCGCCTTTCTTTTGGGTATATACATGCTGATATCCATGAAGAGCGATGATCCATCCTTTCTTCTGCCATTCCTTCACCTGATCCCAGAAGTATGTCTCTTTCTCTTTATCCGCAGGATGCTTTCTTAAATTTTCATCCCGGCTATCCGGCACAACTCCAATCAATGGCTCGATTCCATAAGTGTCCAGGAGCTCTTTCAACCGTCTGAACTTCTCCCAATCCATATCCGGCGTAATATCGTCCATCCGCACTGCAATCTTCATATTAATATATCTCCTGTTATGAGTTCCCTCTCGCACTCATATCTATCGATTAAAAGAGAACCGTCCACCGTACGTACCACTAATTTACCGTCGAACACATCCACCACTTCTCCCGGAGCATAAGATGAAAAGTCAATCATTTCATCAAAGGGATGGGCTTCCCATACGGTAACCTTTGTCTCTCCGCATAGGGCAAATGCTCCCGGGAAAGGGGCTGCTACTCCTCGAATAAGGTTGTAAATATTTCTCGTCCGGTCATGGAAGTCAATCTTTCCATCCTCCGCCGTTCTCTTATTGTACCAAGAGTCAAAATCTTTCGATTCCGTTCGTATCACGATGCGCTTCTCCTCATAAGCCTTTAACAGCTTCTTAATGAGGTTCTTGGAACAAATCATATTCTTATATTGAGCTGTTCGAATATCATCATGAAGCGTTATGGAGAACATCTCCGTATCAAATATATTGGGGCTGTCCGCCTTCTCGTCATAACGGAATAAATTCAGGTTGAATCTGCTATCTCCATTAATAATCGACCAATTGAGGGGAGAGCGTCCCCTTCCAAAAGGCAGATAACCACAATTCCCGTGGAATCCATACACACCGTATGCAAACCGCTCCAATACATAGGCCGGTATCAGACGCTGCCATCCCATAGAAATAGCAATCTCGAATTCATTCTCTTCCATAAAGGTCTTCGTCTTATCGTCTGTCAGGAAATAGCTGTCTGCCTCAAATACCGGAATTCCATACTTTTCCGTTAACACCGACAACCCCTTAAATCCCGACACCTGATTTTTATTTAAAACATCAGGGTGAATGGTAATTACCAAATCTACCGAACAAATATTATTATGGATAAATTCTACAATATTCTCCGAGGTATCCTTTACCCCAAACACCACAACACGATATTTCATACTTATACCCCATGTCCGCTTTGGCGGATTCAAAATCAATAGTTGAAAAAGTTTTTTCAACTTTGGCTCCCACCTAACTTTATATTAGATTTTTCACTTCAAATTTTCCTTGTACCAATCGATTGCCAACTGAATTCCCTTTGCAAAATCATACTCCGGATCATATCCCAGAAGTTCCCTTGCCTTGGAAATATCTGCATTGGAATCTCTAATATCCCCCGCACGATCCGGCCCGAAATTAGGTTCCACATCTTTACCGAGGGCCTTGCATAAATTATAATACACATCGATCAGGAACTCTCTTCCGCCGGCTCCGATATTGAAAGCATTTCCGCCGGCTTCTTCCGATGCAAGACAAGCTCTCAGGTTCGCCTCAATTACATTGTCGATATAGGTGAAGTCTCTGGATTGTTTGCCATCGCCGTTAATCGTAGGCACCTCGCCGTTTAATAACATACGGATGAACTTGGGAATAACTGCTGCATACACACCATCAGGATCCTGTCTTCTTCCGAACACATTAAAGTAACGCAATCCATAAGTGTCCAGTCCGTATAGCTCCTTATATAATCTTCCATACTCCTCATCCACCTTCTTAGTCAAAGCATAGGGCGATAATACCTTTCCTTCTGCTCCTTCCTTCTTCGGAAGCTGTGGGTGATCTCCATATACAGAAGAGCTGGAAGCATAGACGAATTTCTTTACTCCGTTTTGTCTGGAAGCTTCCATCATATTCAGTGTTCCCCTAATGTTAATTTCTTCATACAAAAGAGGCATCTCAATACTTCTCGGAACACTTCCCCAAGCAGCCTGATTCAGGCAGTAATCCACACCCCTGGTGGCTTCTAAGCAAGTATCCAGATCACGAATATCACCTTCGATAAAAGTGAAGCGTTCTTCCGATAAGAACGGCTCTATATTTGCATATTTTCCAGTAGACAGATTATCGAGACATCTCACTGTATATCCCATCGTAAGCAACGCCTCGCAAAGATTAGACCCAATAAATCCCGCACCTCCCGTTACCAAAAATACGCTGTCCTTGTCAAATTTCAGTTCTTTATATCCCATGATGTTTGCTCCTTTGGAAAATCAAGTATTTTATTTGCATTCCCATATATTCTTACGGTCAGCGCAGTAAATGCACAGACCACTGGATAGTTACATTTTACCTATAAATATTCACTTCCTCCCGCAGCAATAGAAAATATGCGGTATAGAAGATAGAAAATCCATATATCATATATCTGGATAGCGCCATAATCGTAATGGATACCGCAAATACGTTGGCCAAAACTGCAAGTAGGGATAGTCCCATCAGCCAGGCGCTTTTACTAATCCTCTCATTCGCCTTATAGCTTCTTCTTATATTCCATATACCCATGACAATTGCCGACAAATATAGCAGCAGTGTTACCGGATTCAGCAACGGGTGAACAACTCCAATGCTGCGAATTAACCCATAACTGGCTATTAGCAGATAATTAATGAACCACTGCCGGAAGCAGCCTGGCCATATTCCAGCAATTATTTTTCCGGCGGTCTCATCCGCCATCAAATTCTGTGTAATATAGTCACTGGTCACCTCTTTGTCATATGTCTGATAAAATACGTCCTCTATCATTTCATATTTGACTGTATCATGCCACATCTCAATATGTTCTACTTTCTCATGCCAGGAATTGCCCGCATATCTATAATTTGCCTGGCGTTCTTCAGTGAGATCATACATCCGGTAGAAAAATGATCGTGCTTCCTCATCTCTGATTCTCTCTCCGTCCTCCCTGTCCGCTGCATAAAGAATATTAGTCAGCGTATTGACAGTCCCATAGGTATTATTGATAAAGCGCCCATTAAATAAATAATTATAGCTTTTTACTACTATCGTTCGTGCAAAAAAAGATGCTGCCACAATGAAAACTACCGCCATCAGACAAAATAACCGGCGCTTTTTACTCTCTTTTTTTCCATCTGCTAATAATCTGGCACAGACTACGATTCCCCATAGTAAAAAGGTGAGCATCATTTGACTTCTCGTTAGAGACAGTAAAAAGGCAAGGAGCAATGACACAAGGGCTGCCCGATTCTTTTTCCCCTTTTCCTCTTCCGTCAGCACCTGAAAACATGCCAGCAAAAACAAAGTAAAAACAGGAAGGCAAATAGCCTCGCTCATCACGGAGTTCGTCATGAACAAATGGAGAGCAGAGTAATATTTCGTAATCATATGAGGCATCAGTCCAAGAACGACCACTACCATTTCTTCAAAAAACCGAAGGGAAAACCACTTAGCCAAATAATCTGCAAACAGCCAGATACTCACCGCCGCCAGCACATTCTGCAAGATTCCCATAGCTGTTAACCAGCCTTCTCCAAACACCATCCGAAGCAGCGCCAAGAACAAGGGATACAAAGGTTCCCTGTGTATATGCATCTTAAGGTACTGATCCGAATCATTATATACTCCCGGGCCGAATACCGCGAACATAGAAAGAAACAGCGCAAGAAGTGCTATAAGAATCCCACCGGATCTTATCTTTTTTATCATTATAGTCTCCAATATAAGTATTCGTTTTCCTGATAATCTTTCTTATCGAACAAGCCTTTAATATCCATCAATATTTTCTGTTCATGTCCCGGATGGAAGAATCTGTCGATTTCTTCTTTTGGTAGTTCAAGGAAACAGGAATGAGCCACTGCAACGATAACTGCATCCATATCTTTGATACTTTCCATCGATTGGAAGTCAATACCATATAGCCTTTTCGCCTCCAGCGCATCCGCTGCCGGGTCCACTACAATAGGTGTAATTCCATATTCCCCCAATTCCTTATAAATATCGATTACTTTTGTATTTCTCGTATCCGGGCAGTCCTCCTTGAACGTAAATCCCAGAATCGCCACCTTCGCTGCTTTTACTGGAATATTAACTTTAATCAAGTTCTTCACAAGACTTTCCGCTACGTATCTTCCCATATCATCGTTAATGCGGCGTCCCGCAAGAATAATTTGGGAATGGTATCCGAGCTGCTCCGCTTTATAAGTCAGATAATAAGGGTCTACACCGATACAATGTCCTCCCACAAGTCCGGGGGAGAACTTAAGGAAGTTCCATTTCGTTCCTGCCGCTTCCAATACAGCTTTCGTATCGATTCCCATCTTATGGAAGATAATCGACAACTCATTCATAAATGCGATATTGATGTCTCTCTGGCTATTTTCAATTACTTTGGCCGCCTCTGCCACTTTAATGGATTCTGCACGGTATACGCCGGCTTCCACTACGAGCTCATAAACTTTCGCTACCAGATCCAAGGTTTCTTCATCCATGCCGGACACAATTTTCACAATTGTCTCTAAGCGGTGCACCTTATCACCCGGATTAATTCTCTCCGGAGAATAACCAATTTTAAAATCTACACCACATGTTAAGCCGGATTCCTTTTCCAGAATAGGAACACAGATTTCCTCAGTCACTCCCGGGTAAACAGTGGATTCAAACACGACGACAGAGCCTTTGGTCAGATTCTGTCCGAGAAGACGGCTCGCTCCCTCTACCGGAGTAAGGTCAGGCGTGTGGTCGTCATTCACCGGTGTGGGAACAGCTACGATATGGAACTTCGCTTCTTTTAATCTGCTCGCATCCGCAGTAAATTCTACGGTCGTATTCTTAATAACCTCATCTCCTACCTCATTGGTAGGGTCTACTCCCGATTGATATAGCTCAACTTTTTCTTTATTCAGGTCGAATCCCAACACTTTTATCTTTCTGGCAAAAGCAACGGCTATCGGCATTCCCACATAGCCAAGACCAACCAGGGAAACTTTCTCTTCCCCGCTTACAATTTTTTCATACATATCCATCCTTATACCTCCTTGTCTGCTTTAGCAGACATTAATTCAATATTTGAAACCGCTTTTTGTTTCAAGCTTGTATCCTCCATTATGAGTGGTATAGTAATTGTTCATTAATCTCGCTGATATAAGCATCAATGACAGATTTTCTGTCAAACTCACATTCCATTTTTTCCCGGGCTGCTTTCCCCATATGTGCCTGCTCTTCTTTCGAAAGCGCAAGGAACTTCTCCATGGCACGAATCAAATCATCGGCATTCCCCGGCGTAAACCCGAAGCCGGTCACACCTTCTTCAAAGGCTTCCTTACACCCGCTAATATCCGATGCGATAACCGGACGTCCGGTAGCAGCGGCTTCAATCAGAGCATTTGACATTCCTTCGTGGAAGGAAGCCACTACAATCACATTTGCTTTCGCAAGATAAGGATGCACCTCTGTGTGGAAGCCCCATTGGCTGATAATGCCCTTTTGTGCATATTCATCCAGCATTTCCTGATAATCTTCATCGCAATAGCCTAAGATTGCGAATTCCACATCCTCCTGATGAAGCCGTACAGCAGCTTCTAAATATTCTAAAATACCTCGCTCTTTCATCACTCTCCCGACAAAAAGAAAGGTTGTCTTACCCTCCCCGGGATATGCTTCGAAATAATGTCTCTGTAGATTCACTCCTGAGCCGTTCACTCTACGTTCTTTCTTGCCGGCTATCCGATATCCTTCAAAAATACGCCTGTTTTCATCATTTTGAAAGAAGATGCACTCCGCTTTTTTCAGGCCTGCCCGGTACATATGGACAATCATTTTAAGAAACAATCCCTTTTTGTCAAAAGCACCTCCAAGCCCTGTTATGGTCGTAATGTAAGGCACCTTCGTCATTCTGCAGGCAAAGCCGCCATATATGTTCGGTTTTATCGTATAAGTAATGACCATATCAGGCTTTATACTTTTCATAAGCTTTCGGTAAGCTATAAGAAGTTTGAGATCTTCTTTAGGATTCACTCCTCTGCGATTGATAGGAGTCTCTATAATTTCACAGCCTTCTTCTCGCAGTTCCTTCACTTTTGTCTGATCAGGAAGACTGATGACCACTCTATGATGCTCTAATAATCGGACGAGCAATTCATTGCGAAAATCATACAATCCTCCTGAGGAATTAGCCAAAATCAATATCGTCCCCATCTATGCTCCCATCTATGCTCCCATCTCTGTATCATTTAAGTTCTTTATCATCACTTCATTATATTTCATCATGCAGATGCCAGGCCGATAATTCCCTACCGCATACGGATTGCTTTCTCCGCTTAAATTGCGGATAACTTGCTCCGGCATATTCACACCGCATTCATGTGCATGAGGATAACCACCGCCGAATCTGGGGTTGACCTCCGAGATATAATACACATCTCCAATTCGGAAAATATCCATATCTATCATACCACAGAACCCACATCTTTCCACAAACTTTTCTATAAGGGTGAAGAGCTCCTCATCCTTATACGACACCGCCTTATCCGTTTCTCCGGCACGCATCTTAATCTTTTCCTTTACAAAAATCGAAGTACACTTTCCAGTCAGCATATCGATATAGACGTCGGCTCCATATTCTGTACCGTCCATGAATTCCTGTATCATCAAATCATCATACAAATCGAAAAGAACATCTAGCTCTTCTGCCCCGTACACCTTGTTAATATGAAGACTGGCGCTGCCTTTTACCGGCTTCACGAAGACCGGATAGGATATCTCTCCCTTTGCCCTCGCCTGGTGAAAAGCGTCCTTATCCATATAACATCTTCCTGTGGGTATATGCATTTCACAAAGCAGTTCGTACATCTTATATTTATCAAAACAGATTTCCACCAAATCGTAGGGAGAAATAATGGGGGTTGTTCCCACCTCTATAAACTTCTCTCTTTCCTTTGCCAGTAAACTCAATTCCGGGTCAATCAGGGAAAATGCACCTGTTATATTCTCCTTCTTACAAATGTCGAGCAATGTATCCAGATAACCGGGCTCCGTAATGCGCGGAACAATATAGAATTTATCCGCCTCATAGATAGCCGGCGCCAGATTAGAACAATCGGTAGCTATGACTTTTCCATTGCCTCCCAATTCCTTCTTAAAATATTGCACGACCTTATTTCGTGTTCCTGCACTCAAAATCAATAAATTCATCCGTTTTCCACGTTCCTTTCAAGACTCCCAGTATCTGCAAGCCGCTGTTTCCTTATTTCGGCCAGATTGCCCTCCGCCTGATTCGTATCTTCCGCTACATCGCTGCGGTCAAATACTGCACGCGCCGTTAGCCACAATACCTTCATATCCATACGAAACGACAGGTTTCTCACATACTCCACGTCCTTTTGGAATCGGCTGTCCCAATCGATAAAGTTCCTGCCGCTCACCTGCGCGAGACCCGTCAATCCCGGGCGCACCGTATGACGCAGTCTTTCTTCTTTTGTATAATAGGGTAGATAAGAAATTAAAAGCGGCCTTGGGCCGATAATGCTCATATCCCCCTTCAGTATATTGAATAACTCGGGAAGTTCGTCCAAACTCGTGGCACGAAGCAGTTTCCCAAATTTCGTCAACCTCATATGGTCCGGCAGAAGTTTCCCACTTTCATCCTTTTTACCGGTCATCGTCCTGAACTTACACAGGGTGAATATCTTCTCACCCCGCCCTGGTCTTTCCTGCTTGAATAACACCGGACTTCCAAGCTTGACCCGTATGAGAAGGGCAAGCACAAGCAGCAACGGACTCAATACTATAATACCCAAAAGGGACAGTATAAAATCCAATATTCTCTTCACGAACTTCCCATATATCGTCATACGTCTGCCCCTAATATTTGATTTCTCACAATACGGATAATTCTATCCATATCCTCCTGTGTATTCTTAATATCGCTAGGAAGGCAAAGACCTCTGTTGAAAATATCTTCCGACACACTGGAAAACTCGCCGCTCCCCTTATCTGTCATAAAGTCACACTCATGGAATACCGGCTGTAGATGCATAGGCTTCCATATTGGCCGGCACTCGATGTTTTCCGCCTCTAATGCATCCATCACCTGATTCGGAGTTACTGTGCTGCTTTCTGCAATCGTCATACAAGAGAGCCAGCAATTGGCATCTCCATCCACATTAAGAGGATTCATCGTAATCTCAGGAATATCTGCAAATGCGTCTTTATACGTTTGATAAATTTCCTTTTTCAGTGCCTTGTGTTCTTCCAGAGCCAGCAACTGCCCTCTGCCAATCCCTGCGATCACATTACTCATACGGTAATTGAAGCCAATTTGGGAATGTTGATAATGCCTTGCCGCATCTCTGGCCTGAGTGGACAAGAACCGCGCCTTTTCTATAAGAGACGCATCCTCCGATACAAGCATCCCACCTCCCGAGGTAGTAATAATCTTATTGCCATTGAAGGAATAAATACCGAATTGTCCTATCGTTCCGGTATGTCTTCCCTTATAGGTACTGCTTAAAGATTCCGCGGCATCTTCGATAACCGGCGTTCCATGCTCTTTACAGATTGCCATAATCTCATCCAGTTTGGCAGGGGTTCCATACAAATGTACAACTATGACCGCTTTTGGAGCCGGATATTTCTCATAAGCTCTTCTCAGCGCTTCCGGCGACATATTCCATGTCTCTGTCTCCGAATCAATGAATACCGGCGTTGCATTCTCATAAACGATCGGGTTACAGGAAGCTGAAAAAGTAAGGGTAGGAGCGAATACAATGTCACCGCTTTGTACGCCGAGCAGACGCAGGGCCAGATGAATCGCCGCGGTTCCTGAACTTAACGCCGCCGCATGAGGACTTCCTACATATTCTGCCAGCTCTTTCTCGAAGTTATTTACATTCGGTCCAAGAGGGGCCACCCAATTCGTATCGAATGCCTCCTTGACAAACTCCTGCTCCTTTCCATGCATGGTCGGAGAGGATAAGTACAATCTTTTCTTTTCCATTTCCCAAACGCCTCTTTTCCATATTTAATCATTTATTTACAATGATGATGTTGATACCTACGGGTCCCAAAGTCATGTTTCTTCATGCACGCATGAATCACATGACCTTTTGACCCTGGTATCATAATGATAGGTAGACACAATTTCCTTCACTAGTGGTCTGATGTCCGCTACTTCTGCTCTTGACTCTTCTTTCAGCCTCTTGAGCTGTCCAAAGAACTTCATCTCATCCAGTTCTATCGGATTTCCGATATGGATCAACTTATTTGCCGTTTCTTTCAGCCCCTCTTCCTCCATTAGAAGCTCTTCATACAGCTTCTCGCCGGGACGAAGTCCGGTAAATTCTATCTTAATATCCTCGCCCACCCGGTAACCGGACAGCCGAATCAAATTTTCCGCAAGATCGAGAATCCTTACAGGTTCCCCCATATCGAGTACGAAGATTTCCCCGCCTTTCGCATAAGCGCCTGCCTGAAGTACGAGGGATACCGCCTCGGGTATCGTCATAAAATAACGGATAATATCAGGATGGGTCACCGTCACCGGTCCCCCTTTCATAATCTGATTGCGAAACAGAGGAATTACGCTGCCATTGCTGCCAAGTACGTTGCCGAATCGTACCGCAACGAACTCTGTTTCGTAATGGTTGTTAAATGTCTGAATGATCATCTCACAGATGCGCTTACTCGCCCCCATGATATTCGTCGGGTTAACTGCCTTATCTGTGGAAATCAGAACAAACTTCTTCGCACCATGAAAAGCCGCTGCCTGCGCTGTCTTCCATGTGCCGAATACATTGTTTTTCACTGCCTCATTCGGGCTGTCTTCCATTAAGGGAACATGCTTATGAGCCGCCGCGTGGTAGACGATATCCGGCTTATAATGTTCAAAGATCCAATGGATTCTATTCGTGTTGCGAACAGAAGCGATAAGAACTACCAAATCTAAAGAAGGGTATTTTGTTTTTAGCTCCTGCTGTACATCATATACGCTGTTTTCATAAATATCCAGAATAATTAACTGCTTCGGCTTATGATGGGCAATCTGCCTGCATAGCTCGCTGCCAATAGAGCCGCCGCCGCCTGTCACGAGCACCGTTTGATCCTGCACGTAGCCGAGGATAGAGTCTATATCCACACTGATCGGCTCTCTTCCAAGCAGATCTTCTACCTCGATGTCCCTGAGCTTACTGACATTCACTTCTCCGTTCACCAGCTGATACATACCGGGAAGGGAACGCAGTTTACAATTCGTTTCCTTGCATATCTCTAGAATCTTACGAAGTTCCGAACGGGAAATAGAGGGCATCGCTACAATAATTTCATCGATATCATAAATATCAGCAGATTCGACAATCTTATCCCTGCCTCCCACCACTTTGATTCCTTGAATATATCTTCCCCATTTTCCCTTATCATCATCGATAATACAACGAATGACCATCGTACTGAAATTACTGTTAACAATTTCTTTGATAATTACATTTGCTGCCTCACCGGCGCCGATTACCATAACCGAGATACCATTTTTCTTATTCTGTTGCTTATGCTTCTGGCTTCGCAAGAAGCGATACGAGAAACGGCTAACGAAAATCATGCTGATCAGCACGAACATATAGAGAAAATAATAACTTTTAGGTACCGGTTGGGTGACCGTCTTAACAAATTGAAGACCTACACTATTTAATAATGCGGATATCACGCAGGATATCACCACATTTTGCAGCTCTGCCTCTCCCGCAAATGCCCATAAACTATGGTAAAGACGGAAAAAATAGAATATGAGCAACGTAAGCAGTATATTGATCGGAAGAAATCTCGTAATCGGATCGAGAAAGTGGGAAGGGAGCTCATTCATGCGAAATTCATAACGCATCAGTAGTGCCATATAGCTGGCAAAAATGATACTGATAATATCGTAGATAATCAGGCTCGTTCTTCTATAAAATAATTTTATATTAAAAGGCTTTCTATCTCTTTTCATTTGCTTTATCCTTTTTCCCGCCCATATCGAATAATAAAGGGGCTAACACGAGCAACAGGGTGAATCCCGCAGGATGGCAAAGATGAAAGATCCATTCCACGAGGCCCGCCATGGCAAAAGCTACAATAACGACTGCCGGCATCGCCGCACACGGTACATCCTTTTTTCTTCTTGTGAAGAAGATACATCCCTGTACAAAGGTTGCTCCTCCTACTATGATAAATACGATTCCTACAAAAATACCGTGATCGTACGCTACCTGCAAATAAATATTATGGGCATGGACTGCCAGGCTTCCATCCTCTAGAATAGCGCCCATCTCATCATGTCCCTCAAGATTGAGCTGCCTGATATAAGCACGGAAAATATCCATACGCCCATTGGCATATTCTTCCGTCTTTTCGTATACGCTCGTCTCTTCTACAATTACTTCTTCCTCTTGCGGCGTTTCTTCGAAATTACCTTTCGAAGCTTGTTGCAATTCCTTCGCACGCTCTTCGTCCTGCACCCGTTCTTCCTCAGTCTTAGTGCCTATAATGGTAAGTCCCGGTGCATCTGTTCCATTCTGGACAGCACTTCCTGACTCTTCTTCCGAATACAACTCGTTGATACCGCCCTCCCAAACAACTTCGCCCTTATTATTAAATCTCTTCGCACGATATTTCTGATATTCCTCACTTCTCTCGTAAGAGATAGTACCGCTCTCTGCTATACCGAATATCTTGTTGTTAAATACTTCCGCAAATCTCTCTATGGTAATATAATACATGGAATCCCATTCATTTCCTCTGGCAATGGCATCAGGAAATACTTCCACTTCATACTTATGGACATCATTTACAATCGCCGGAAGAATTCTCTGTCCGGTGAAAATCATCGGGAAGCACCAGATAATAGAAAGGATCATCAAACCACATAAGCGAAGGATATTGATTACTTTTTCTTTACCTTTTCCCTTCGTAGCCATTATGATTCCCACTGCCATCATAGCCGCAACCGCCAGAAATCCTGTTCTTGAAGCGGTAAATAACATATACGTACCGGACATCCCTAATACGAGAAGCTCTTTCCATATATCCTTAAGCTTATGAGACTCTCCGTACTTATCCATCAGCTTCATCAAAGCTGCACACATAACAAAAGTCATATATACCGCTGTTACCGTTACTGTATGGAAGACAAATGGAAATCTGGGGTATACCCATGCTAAAAATGGACGGTGCAACAAAACAAATACCATCGTAAGAATAAAATGGAGAATCAATCCATTACTTATATTTTGCAGCAAATGTTCCTTTTTATCCCAAAATGCATAACGGATGTAAAACAACACAAAAGAAACCACGAGGGTAATGATCCATCCTCTGGTATTCCGAAATACAATGAGAAGCACGAAGAACAATGTAAGCAAAGCACCGTACCAAAGGGACAGTCTTCCCATCTTCTCCTTCTTCACAATCATCATGATAAGGCGCGTAATTACGGTCACTCCAACAAAACCTGCTAATACTGCGGCGAGAATACCATAACGCATTACCTGTATATCCAGCTTGTCCATGGCGATATAATCCGCATAAATGCTATGATATCGGTACACTGCTATCGCCGCTGCCAGAACATATACAATGGAAACCTTGCTAAATATCTCCTTCTTTTTACACATCGTAAGAACCATAAGTGCAAAAAATACAATAAATTGTCTTTCCGCAATCCTATGGTGAATATCATACAGACCATTCATATAGTTACAGCACGCCCACAAAGCTCCCGCAATAAAGGCTGCCTGCATATAATTGGCCCCGTTGGTTTTCCATTTCTCCACAAGGGGAACGTGCGCACTTCTGTCACGCTTGCGATTAATGGCGTAGAACAATAAAGTACCTGTAAATAAAAGCCCTATCGTATAAAAAAGATTATCTATAAATTGTCCGCTGAAAAACCGACGCAGACTTATCATGTAAATACCGATTCCCATCACTGTTGTCACGAGGATATTGGCAGTATAGCGGAATGCTTTTTCCACAGTAATCAGCTTATCCTTCTTAGATATTCGGAAATACAGCTCCACTGCCCCTACGAGCAAAGCGCCGACAAGAAGCAATATGGCATCATAGATGAATATCTTATCCTTACGAAGAGGAACCGAATAATAATATTCCCCAACAATATTATATCCTTCCAACTGATCGTAGTTATAAACCAAACGACTTACATACTGAGTTCCTGCCTTCTCCGTCTCCTCCAGACCGAACCAGACGCGGCTGCCATGTTCTCCTTGCAGGAAAAAGTAATAATCTCTTCCCACTTCCAAATCTTCATTAATATAAATGGGACAAAAGCCGGGAATATCGATAAATCTTACATCTACTTTCTGCTCAAACATAACTTGCATGTCCGAATCCAACATGCGAAAAATAAAGGAATCCACGCGTTGGTCCTTATTCCATCCATTATCGAAATCTGCGATATAAAGATTAATCGTTCCAAGGTGATTATATTGAGCGATAAAACGTTGCAACATATAATCTTCCCCTATGCTATCCGAAGAACCGGCCAGAATCTGATTGCTAACGGAAGGAATCGTCTCCTTCCACGTACGAACAGGAAAAATAGTTATCATAATCGCCAGAATAAACAGCACTAAAACGGTCTGTATCGCACGGCTTTTTTTCACAATTTTATACATACAAGTTATATTACCTTTCTCAGACTAATGTTACGGTTCAGCCTTTGGCTAAACTGTAACAGATTATGCACACAAAATGCGAGAAAATACCAAGATAAAGCCTTTTGGCACAGCATTTTGGCACCTGAAGAACTTGCAAAAGGGTAAACAATCCCCTTCCCCCGATTTTTATCATGGGTAAGTATAGCATAGTTGCCCTTAGTTTACAAGAACTGCGACGGTTGCCGGAAGCGCGAACCAAAGAATCAACACATAACGCGGCAGATACGTGGGTCCCAGAATTACCGTCAGCCACAAGAGCAGAACCATAAGAAAAGGAAGGAGTAAATCATACCTTTTTCTAACATACACATAACCAAAAGCAAAGAGAAATACCCAGAAAAGAAAACCTGGTGAAAATAACATGGATACCACCGGCACCTTCTGCTGCGTCACCTCTAAAGATAGCTTGCGATACCATTCACTCAATACCGGCAGCTTACTTTCCCTTACTCCGGGCTGTTCCACCTCATAACCGAAAAAAGAACTGTCTTCATAAATAAAGGTAAATACTTCATTGCCCCGGTAGACATCGATTACCGTATCCGGATACCAGAAACCATAAGAGGTCATCAGCCACGCATTCAAGTAGGTAAAAGGATGTCTTATTCCTATCTTTGCCCAAAGCATCCTGTATCTTCCCGGATTCGCATCATATGCTTCGTTATCAAACCATCTCTTCACCCCATCCGATACCTTGGCCGTATAAAATCTTAACGCTTCCTCAGGCAAAACTTCGTATAATACTGCAAGTTCTTCTTCCTCAAAACTTTCTTTATCATAGGTATATACTCTAGCCAACTGTTGAATCGGTACGGTAAGCATTTCTTGGTTACCGGAAGACTTCGCCGATAAAAGACCGGTAAGTGCCGCAGCGGAAAGAAAGTAAACGACAAAGATACTTCCCAACAGATAAATGAGCTTCTTCCGGTATCCTTTCATGTAAAACAAAAGGATCGGCACCATTACGAGAAAAGCATACATGCCGTTATGACGAAAGGACATCATCACAAAAGCACTTACTCCAAAAGCCAGCATGCTTTTCCGGGAAGAAAAAAACTGCTCCTTTTCTCTTACCATATCTGCCATAAAAAGAAGCAATAAGAGCATCGCCGCCGTAAAAATTCCATCCTTAGCCGAACAAAGTGTGAACATAACAATTACAGGAAAGAAAGCAAAATAAAGAATAGATGCCACTCGGAGCAGGAGCTGAACACCGCGTTTTTCCATATAAAAAATAGTATAAGTAAATACGCCCGACATTAAGAACATCTGGAACAAAGTATAGGCTGCAATCCCTACATTATAGGAACCTGTCATTTTATGCCCTGCCAGAACCGTTCCTCCCAGTAACAATACGTGGAAAAGCGGGTGGTGTGTCGAGAAATTCCTTGTCTGTACCTGTATGAGCTCATCCTGGGCATCATATACGAAAAACCCCGGATATACCGCCAAAAATACCGGTATCCAACAAAGAAAAAAGAAAAGCATCATAAGCACAGCCCGTTGCCGGGAGGATAACCCCTTCCATTTGGCATACCATCTATGCCATAGTTTCTTTTGCCCTAAAGATTCTTCACCCTTTTTATAAGCATCCTTTCTTCTTTCGGCACGGCTGCCTAGCCATGCCCAAGCGGCCGATATCCAAATTGATCCGATAACCGTCCAGACAATTATAGATATCCACATAAAGGCGCTCTTAAAGTTTACGTTTTCCACCGCATCGAGCTGTGCGCCGAAGGCAAGGCAAATAGAAAGTAAAAATGCTAAAAAGGATGCTGTTACCCATACTTTAACTCTATTCTCCTTTATTTCTCCCACTTCTTTATAGGGAAACGTTCGAAAAAGTAAATAGGAACATCCCATCCACAGCAAAACGCTAAAATAACTATTGCTAACAGCGAGCCCATTTCCCTTAAGATTCAGCATAGAAGGCAGGCACCACACTCCAAGCAGCGCCAATGCGGCACATATTATTTTAGCCTTCGTAGCTTGCACTCCTTCTTGATTATTCATCTTCATTTACCATTTCCCGCACTACGAACTGAGGTGAATTATTCATGGAGATATACATTCTTCCTATATATTCGCCTATGAGTCCGAGCATAAGCATAATCATTCCTCCGAGAAATACTACCGCTGACATCATCGAACTGAATCCCATCGGAACATCCGGATTCACAAATTTCTTAACCACTGTATAAATGCCATACAGAAATCCCATGGAAGCCAACACACATCCTATTCCCGTAGCAATTCTAAGGGGTTTTACACTAAAAGCTGTGAACCCATTAAACCACAATCCGAATAACTTTCTAAGGGTATAACCGGAAGTACCGATCTCCCGCTCCCTATGATGTACCGTTACATTACTGATGCGCTTCGTGGTTCGCAACACCAGCCCTATCACATAAGGGTAAGAATGGGTATAACGCTTCATTTCTTCTACGATAAATCTTTTGGCCGCAAAATAGCTGGAAACATATATATCTCTCGGTTTGCCGAGCATTATCCTCGCCATTTCTTCATTGACCCGGCTTCCGAAATTACGAAACAAAGAATGTCTCTTGTGATTATATCTGGCATATACCACATCAGAGCCTTTATTTATCTCCTCGAGCAGCTTGCCCATTTCATTGGCGGGCGTCTGTCCGTCATCATCCAGGCAGATAACAATGTCTCCCTTTACATGATGGAATCCTGCCATAAGCGCTGCATGCTGTCCGAAGTTTCTGGCTAAGTTCATGCCCTTTATTTTTTTATTTTTTTCACATAGACCTTTAATCACTTCATAGGTTTCATCCGGCGAATAATCATCTACGAGAATAATTTCATAATCGTACCGCCTTATTTCCTCATTTAATTCGTCTATTGTCATTGTAATTTCATCAACCACCTTGGAAATTGTCTGTTCCGAGCGGTAACAAGGTATTACAAAACTAACTAATTGGATACTTGCACCTTCCATCGACATGAAATACATATCCTTCTTCTCCCCGTCCGAGCACTCCACATCTTTTAGTACACTCTCTTGTACAAAACCTGCTTTACTGTAGCTTGCAACTGCAGCTTTATTATCGGCAAATACACGAAGCACCAGCCGCTTAAGCCCGAGCTCACCAAAAGCATATTCCACCGCCAAATGGGCCGCCTCTGTTCCATAGCCTTTACCGGAAGCATCATCCTCGCCAATAAAGATACCATATTCAGCTTCTTTCTTATCCTTATCGATATCTCGGAAATATACACTTCCAATAGGACGCATGCTGTTTTTTATGCAAAGAATGAATTGTACCGCTTTTCCCGTCTCTATCATGGACTTAATCCAACGCTCATGCCCTTCAGGCGTGAAGGTTTCCCTATAAATAAAGTTCTTCCTGACCTGTTCGTTATTCCTCCACTTTATGATTAGTTCTGTATCTTCATAAGTCATCGGTCTTAATAATGTATGTTGTCCGATTATTGTCCTCACTTGCATAATTCTCTATGCTCCTTTTATTCTATAAATCCGCCATCGTCTCAGTCATATATCCTTCGATTTTATATACCCCTACGATTCCATTGATCATATCGATGAGGGTCGCTTCTATCTCTATGCCTTGATCCTTATAATAGGCTTCCAGAAATTCTGTTCCCTTCGCGAGCTCTACCATCCAATATACACCCTCATCATAAACAAGCGCTTCCTGCATAGAATTCATACCGAATGCTTTTAATTTCTTTTCATAAAGCGGACTTTTCGTTACCCAGCCGCCCATAATATCATAATTTCCAATGCTGTTATCCGTATTAGAAAACAACTTTTCCGAATAGAATGTGGAGGTGTTCGGATCTGATACGAAGGAATATACATCGATAAAATAAAAATTTTCTTCATGATTACGGCTGTATGCCCTCATCTGACTGTCTGTTCGGTTGGCTTCTTCTCTCGCCATATATTCTGTGTCCACAGCTCGGACCGATTCCTTGGCAGAGAGAATCGATGCTGCCAAAATAACGGCGGGGAAGAGAAATGCTGCTTTCACCTTCCCGATTCTTCTTCCTTCCAATCCCCTGCTCTCTACATGAAGCATCCCCCATAGGATACATAATTCTAATAAGTAAAGGGAATGGGTAATCCGTTCCGGTGCTCGTCCTCCCATGAGAATATACATCCAGAGAACACTTCTTACCGCTCCGAGAAAAAGTAGCTTCCATCCGATACTTTTTCTTCCTCCCCACAATCCTGCTGCCAGCACTGAAAAATAACCGAGAATTACCATTGCATTCCACGGATAGTCATCCGGCGTGTGTGAGCCTGCCGGCTCCTTATGAAATGTTCGGTAACGGTATTCGCCGAATTTTCCCGCCAGCTTCTGAAGCGAGGTTGTCTGCTGTTTCTTTCTATCAGCCTGATGCTCTGCCATCTCTTTCAGTATTCCGGCATCCAGAGCATCATCCATACCGAAGTTATACTGCTCGAATAGCATATTTTGCTCACTTTCAGTAACTCCAAGCCGCTCATATAATTCCTCATTCCCTTCAAAAGGGGGAAGTCCCTGATAGTCATAAAGCTCCGTCCGGTTATCGAAATACTCCATAAAGCTTTTCCATTCTTTACTTCCGTATCCTACCTTATTGATAAGAACTACAACCACAATACTTAAAAGAATACTTCCTATAACAGACAAATACTTCCTCATATTCTCCGAAGAAAAAATATCGGTTTCCTCCGCCCATCGATATACTCCTGCTACGCAGATGAGCGGAAGAGCGAGAAGCAGCATTTCCGAACGCATAGCAAAGGACAGAATGACCAACACAATACTCCACAAATTATTCTTTAAGAAAGTGCCCGGTAATGCCTCTTTCCCGGATGTAATAAATAAAAAAGCAGCCGTTCCTGCGAGAAAAGCGGAAGTAATCGTATATTGTATTATGACAAAGTGAGGAAGATACAACACCATTAAGGTAAGTCCCTCTATCCCGGCCAGAACTATTTTGAAGACCGTACCCTTTTCTTTTCCGTTTAAGTTTCTATTGGATACTGTATGATGATCCACACCTCTATCCAGATAACAAAGACTCCGGTTTACAAGAAGAAATAAACAGCCAAACTGACAAATACATAAGAAAATACCGTATACCGGAGCTTGAGGAAATATCCGATAAGCCAAACTGATTACAAAGCTCATCGGATACATCATCTGAATGTTACGGCTCTCCGGCTCCCCTGTGTAAACGCCCGAAAGAATATCCTTCATCACTACATCGTCATTCAAATCAAAGTAGTAATCATACCTCCATGCGATGAATGCACCGAGAATAATTAGAAGGCCTACTGCAATTATTCTATTTTCATACTTTTGATAGAAGTTTCTAAGCACCATAGAATTCCTTTACCTTACCGGTAATATATTCGACTTCCTGCTCCGTCAACTTGTAGAACATCGGAAGCCGTAACAGGCGTTCACTTTCTTTTGTCGTATAGTTATCCTCACCATGAAAACGGCCAAATTTCAACCCTGCAGGTGCCGAATGGAGCGGCACATAATGAAATACTGCGAGAATCCCGTTCTCTTTTAAAAAGCTGATGAGAGCTGTCCTCTCTACCATATCCTTCGTTTTCAGATAGAACATATGTCCATTTTGAATACAATTCTCCGGTATGACCGGAAGTTCAATTTTCCCAGCTTCTTCAAGCTCCTGAAGGTTATTATAATACTGCTGCCATCTGGCAAGACGGATATCGTTGATCTCTTCTGCCAATTCAAGCTGAGCATATAGGTATGCCGCATTCATATCGCTTGGAAGATAAGAGGAACCATAATTCATCCAGCGGTACTTATCCACCTGTCCCCTGAAATACTTGCTTCTGTCAGTCCCCTTCTCCCTGAGAATCTCAGCATCTTCAATATATTTCTCATCTTTGATTAGAATAGCACCGCCTTCTCCCATACTATAATTCTTCGTTTCATGGAAGCTGAAGCAGCCGAAATCTCCGATGGTACCGAGTGCCTGCCCTTTATAAGAAGACATAATTCCTTGCGCCGCATCTTCAACCACGATTAAGTTATACTTTCCCGCAATCTCCATAATCTTGTCCATCTCACAGGAGACGCCAGCATAATGTACCACTGCAATAGCTCTTGTCTTACCTGTAATCGCTTCCTCTATCAGATTCTCATCGATATTCATCGTATCAGGCCGAATATCCACAAATACTACCTTCGCCCCACGAAGCACGAAAGCATCTGCAGTTGATACGAAGGTAAACGAAGGCATAATCACTTCATCGCCTTCCTTAATTTCCGCAAGAAGCGCCGATAACTCCAACGCATGCGTACATGAAGTCGTCAAAAGGCACTTCTTTGTCTTCGTCTTTTCCTCAATCCACTCGTTACACTTATGTGTGAATTCACCGTCACCGCATATCTTCTGATTTTCTACCGCTTGACGCATATATTCCATTTCTTTTCCTGTAAATGGAGGTACATTGAAATTAATCATATTAACAACCATGCCTTTCTTACCGCCTACTACTCTACGGCTTTATATATTTGATAGTTCTCGTTTTCGAATACACGTAAATAGTGATGTACCGATAGAAAATCAAGAATCAAATCCGTCTTTTCTCCGGCCACAATTTCTTTTCCTCTTTCATTATGAAGAATCACCGGAGGTAAGGTATTAAGCTCCTCTAGTGCCTGTGAAAGGGCGGAGTAGGTGTTGCTCGGTATTTCCGGCCAAGTGGTGAAGATCGCAGAGGGTACATCCAGTATATAGCTTAAGCCCGGCGCATCTCCCCAGAATATAACCGGTTCCTCTCCTAATCTTTCCTCTTCCCAAAAAGCAATTAGCTCTGTCAAACTTTCCGCATTTTCTTCTGTCGTATACATTCCTCTTAAGATGGAGCTGTTCGTCACCTGTGCATTCCTCTTCTCACCATATATCCCATCCCGGAACACGTAGCGATTGCCGAAGCCAATGCCCTGTATGGCCAGCATAAGAATAATGGCCGCTACAAATGATTGCCACGGAAAATGAATGCTTTGCCATCTCGTCCTACGCCATATACGATAACACATCCACAACGTGTAAGGGGCAATTAGAAATAAGTTATTCATATTCTGATAAGTATAGTTATTGCTTCCAATTGGCGTTACAAGGATAATGATCAATACTATCATCGCAAGTATCCGCCCCTGAATATCCCCATCACCGGACAGATAACCGCTGATTTCTACCATACAGCAGATAATAGACAAAATAAGGAAGAGCATCATCCACTGAAAGACACTTCCCTCATTATAATAACGAAGAGAGAACATTCCTTGCCCCAAATAAAACCGAAACAATATTACAATGCCAATACAATATAATATCTTCTTCAGCCGTTCATATTGTCCCTTTCTAATATAGAACATAATCATCCCTGCGAAGATACAAGGGATCATATAAGCAATCCACCGAAAAGAAACGAGATAAGCTCCTGCAATATCGGAAAGCATTCCTGTCAGTGTATAATCCGAAGCTTCCTCGGTCATACCGAAGAGCCCGTTTATCATTTCTATAAAGGAACTAATCCCATAATTTCTTGCAATAATTAGAAGAACACCGGCAATACCGGTAAAATATCCGGCAAAGCAAAGCCCTGTCTTCTTTAAAGTATCCACCGGTTTTTCCTTTTTCAGCCATCCCGCATACCACAGGGCAACAATGAGACTGGCTTCTACAAGATTCGGGAATCGTACCATTACATTGAGTCCAAGAAAAAGGCCGGCTAACAGATAATACCCTGCTTTTTCTTTTATAAGTGCCTCATACAACAAGATACTTCCTGCCGCAAAGAAAAAATACGTCAAATAATTATATAAAATAGTAGTGGGACACCAACAAAGGCTGAGGGCAATCATCTCTCCGATAAAAGCAATCCAGCCATTCATCCACCGCTTGGCAGCATAATAACAAATAAGAGCCAGCAGACTTAAAATAATTCCCGTATAGAAGTTCATGCCAAGAAGAGTATCTCCAAGCGGCAGCTTCATCAAGAAGGAACCTTTCATATTCGCTAAGTAAGTAGCCAATACCCAAGTAACGTCCATTCGGTCCATAAAACGATAGTAACCGAGGGAATAGGTCGTGTCCGTAATATCGATTCCTTGATTGATAAGCAGCAAAGGGTATAAAAACAGCACAAGAGGAAACACTATCCTCTCCGTTACCCTTTTATATTTATTTCCTTGCCTTTGCCAAACAGTAAGCGCTTTCCTCATGATATTACCCTCTCTGCCCGGTAAATACCTTATCGAGCCCGCTGAGCCACTGCATAAGTTTCATTCTCGTAATCCGCCTCTTAACACAAGAGAAAATACGGCTGCGTATCCAATCTATCAAAATGCCAATACCATATATAATCAGAACGGATCCTAACAGATGAAGCAAAAATCCTGCAATTCCGTATCCTTTGGCAGGGCCAAACAGCTTTTCCATCCATCCGGTCCATTCCATCCGTATATCGATATGCTCATGAAAGAGATATACACCGAAAGTGTACGGGGAAATTGTATAGACGATCCTCGCTGCTTTCTCGGGCACCTTCACGGAAGAGAAGGCCACAAATAATGCAATGGATGCCGTTAAGACCAAAATAAAATTATAGTGAAAAGGTACGGTGAAATAATAAACCAGTCCCCCGGTCACCTTATTTATATAATAAATTCCTGCTACAAAAGCGAAAACAACGAATGTACTTCCAATATAAATAAGCCATGCCCATCTTTTGCCGGAAAGCAATCTCTCCCCATGCAGTCTAAGGTAAGCTGCCACCAGATACATGCATAGGAACCAACCGAAATCATAGCCGAACCGATCCGTTACAAGCTGCACCGGAGAAAAGCTTTTTCCGATACAAAAGAAAAGAAGAAGGCCACAGATCACGACCTGCAACTGCTTCCGGCTTAGTCCTTTCACCGCCGCATTTAAAAGCGGTGCGAATAAGTACAGCAGAACATACGAAGTAACGAACCAATAATGTTCCGTGCCTATCGGGAACAAATATTGAATCCATCGATAAATACCACCTTCTAAGATAACTTCCTTACCCGGAAGCCCCGTTAATACGAAGACAAGAGGAATCAATATCGCATAAAATAATACTTGGCAAATAAGGTTAATGATACGTTTTATCTTCCAGTCGGCCTCTACAAGAAAATAACCGCTGATCAGCACATACACATTCACCGCTACAATACAAAACGATTCCAAAAGAGTACCGAGCAGCCTTCTTGTATCCGCATCTTCTCCCAGCACTAAAAGTGCTCCGGTATGATTCAGATAATGCAAGGTCACTACCATAAACATTGCAAGTATTCTTAATAATTCATAGTTCGCCTGACGCTTTGCCTTCGCCATATCAGCCTCCCCTAAGCTCCTTTTTTAACTGTTCAGTACTCTCACAGTTATATTACTTTTGTTTCTTAAATACCCAAAGCTTACTGAAAATATAATTAGAAACAATTACAATGACATTACATATAAATTTAGAAATAAAATCATCCACATTTGCAAAATCAACCATAATATACATAATAACAAGTTCCATCAATCCTGTTACGATTCTGGCACTGATAAAGGAGAAAAACTCCTTTTTCACCCCTGACTTATTGGTAATCTCACTCTTAAATACGAAAGTACGGTTCGTCCAATAAGCAAATAAGACTGCTACTACCCAAGCAAACGCTGTAGAGACTAATACGAGAATGACATTATCATTATCAGCTCCCAGAACCTTCGCCGCTGCTGCATAAGCAATCATATTCACAAGAAATGCAAGGAAACCGAAAAACAAGTAATTAATGACCTCTTCGTATTTCTTGTACATTTCTTTTATAAATTCTATCATTGGTTTTTCCCTTTTGCCTTTCCTACAACTATCGTTCTCTATTCGCCTGTCCATTTTCCACGCGGTAAACGATATCACACTTTTCAATCGTCTGTAGTCTATGGGCAATAATAATCAATGTCTTCTTTCCGTGCAGACGGTTAATGGAATCCATAATAGCCGCCTCGGTATCATTATCCAAAGCCGAAGTCGCCTCATCCAGAACTAATACCTCCGGATCCTCGAACAAAGCACGTGCAATGCCGATACGCTGCCTCTGCCCCCCGGAAAGACGAATTCCCCGCTCTCCAATACCTGTATCGAGTCCTCCCGGAAGTCCCCTTACGAATTCATCGAGCTGCGCTTCCTTCAATGCCTGCCATACCTTTTCATCATCAATTTCCTCATCCGCATAACCAAAAGCTACATTTTTGCGGATAGTGGAATCGATCATAAAAATAGTTTGAGGAATATAACCGATATTCTTCAGCCAGGATTCATAGTTCTCCCTTACTTCTACCCCATCTGCCAGAATCTCTCCCGACTGCAAGCGCAGGAGTCCCAGCAAAATATCTACCACTGTTGTTTTCCCGGCTCCCGAGGTGCCTACAACCCCTACCGAGGTTCCCACCGGAATCTGCATCGTAGCATTATCGAAAATATAGACTTCCGTATTCGGATATTTATAAGTAATGTCCTTCAGAAGAATTTCTTCCTTTACAGGAAGCTTCTCTACATCATTTTTCTTCTTATAGACTTCCTCGCTATAATTAATGCTGTCATCCCGTATATCCTCCTGAAGGTTATCTGTCACCCCCATAAAAAATGGTTCAAAATACGAAATAGAGGTGAGATAATTATTGATACGGTTCGCACTGGGAATCAGTCTCGCAGCTGCCATCGCAAGAGTCATAAGCTGAGGCATAATAGAAGTTACTGACGTTCCTCCGGCAATTTTAATCATCATGTAAAGAACCATTCCTGCAATTGCCACTGTCTCTATTAAAAGTCTGGGCGTTGCATTGAAAATATTATAACGCTGTACCGCATTCACATATCCGGCTCCGCAGGCAGAATATTCATTGATAAAATAGTGCTCCTTGTTGGCCACTTTAATTTCCTTAATACCCATTACCGACTGCTCGATCCACTTATACAGACCACTGTAATAATCTTGATTCTCTTCGCCGGCTTTACGCATAATCGGCTTCAAAACTCCCTTGATTATAAGAAGCACCGAAACTAAGAGAGCGGAAACGGTTACAGTCATCATCACATCCGAGGTCAGGCAAACAACTGTCAGACAGGCGAATACGATAAGCTCGCTGAACAACTGTAGCAGACTCAGAATCAATCCATACATATTATTGACATCGGAAGTGATACTTCTTTGAATCACCGAAGTATCCGCATTCAGATAATATTCATAAGGACGCTTCATAAAGTTAATCATCATTCTTCTGGATGTCGCAAATTGATTGCTGTATACGAACTGAAGCTGTACTTTATTCTGAAAGAAAAGATAAAAATTCTTCACTGCAAATATCACAATCAGTGCTCCCATTACCACGATCGTAAACTGAGTTGTACTTTGCATATGAAACATATCGTATACCCTGGATAAAATCTCATTCTTCTCGATAGCATCAGGATCTGTAATGACCATAGCCACAGGATAAATCATACCAATGCCCAAAGTCTCCAGTACCGCTCCGATTAACATGATACATACGATACCGACCATTTTCTGCTTCTGCTTTTTATCCAGCAATACATTTAATTTTACAAGTATTTTTCCCATTCGGCTACTTACCTCTATCTATTTCTTACATTAATATTTCATCTTTTTACCCGTTGGGCAGTTAGAAATATCTTTACATTTTAACATATTTACTAATCAGATTGCAAATGATCCATACTACTATATCATCTCATTCTGCCTATGCATCTCTGGCGGCTCATAGTGATCCATAAAATCTTCGCCCAGATATACGATTTCTTCTGCGAACTGAATGGAAGAAGGTACCGTAAATACGGATACCACACGCTTGAACTTAAGGTCAGGAATAAAATTAAGCACTTCCATCGGAAATTTTCCATCCAATACAATATACTGCGAAAATAGCTTTTCATAATCGAGCACATCTCTCGGATGGGGTTTAATCAGAATAACCGGATTATCCCCGCAAGTCTTGCCATACTGTTCTATTACATCGCAGAATAATTTCTTTCGTACCTCAAGGTCACATAGAGGCTCCGTCAAAATGAGTACCTTATTTTGACCGCCCTCTCTCAGTTTCCGCTGTATCTCATCCATATCCGCAATAAAGAGATGTATTAAAATATCTTTCCCCTCTTCATCCAGAGCCGCAACGAGCTCCGCCCGCGATTTCTCGATATATTTAGGGCAGGGATAGGGCAGAATGGAAATGTCATTCACTTCCATATCGATACAATATTTTGCCCATCCATTTTGTATAAAGATAAGATTAAGCGATGCCAGAAAAGCTTTTAGTTTGAAATGTCCCCTATTATCATAGCGGGCCGTGTCGTAAGTACTGATACAATCCAATCCATCCTCTAAGGCATGATACTTTATCTTGCGATAACTGAGATAATATCCGATTGGGTCCGAATCACAAAATACATAGATATCCTTATATAATTTAAAATCCACCGGAACATAAGGTTGCTGCAACTTTCCCAAAAGTTTTGTATATTTTATTCTGGAAATCATATTAAGAAGCAGATTCCCCTTATTTATGTGGTACTTCATTAACTCCGGGAAGTAAACATCTTCTTTTTCCTCAAACATAAAAACGAAGCGAAAGAGACCGGACCTCTCCGCCCTCCTCTTTAAATCTCCGAAATCATTGGACATCGTACTCAAGACAATATCCGCCTCTCCACGCCTCTCCTTCGGGAGGTTAAGTTCCTTTAAACAGGCAACATATACATGATAATAAGTATGACAGACATAGATTCTTTCTTTCATTATAGCAGCTATGTTCCTTTCTCTATTGCTCTTCTATCTCCACATGAATCATCGAAAGCGCTTTTTCCGCAATCCGAATCGCTTCTTCTGCATCTGCTCCGCTTGCAATTACATGTCCCAATCTATCGTTGCTGGATTCCATACCGCCTACCATATCATTTTCCTTTTTATATAGAACGAATTCTTCAAGACCTTCCAAGGAGTGGAGTTCCCGGTCTATCCTTATTTTCTTAATTCGTCCAGGCGTTCCCTGCAGAAAACGGATTGCAGAGCCTTTCTTGTATTTTACCGATAAATCTATCTCTTCTCCTGATGCTAATAGTACGGAACTGCCCACCATATCCACCCCGGTGGACAGGGGAACCAGCTTCGAAGTAATAAAGTCTCCGCCTAGCCTGGCGGCAATTTCTACAACTTTAGGGCCGTTATCCGTCACCTTGATTTCCGTGTGAGATGGGCCATTTTCCAAACGAATTGCTTGGATGGCATGAAGAGCGACTTTATGAATCGCGGCCTGTATCTCCTCAGATAAACTGCTTGGCTGAGAATGTCCAATCTCCACGAAGTAAGGCGGAGGCGTTATCTTCTTATCCGTAATCGTGATAATCGTAGTCTCACCATTCACCGTCATGGATTCCACGCTTACTTCGGCTCCCGTCATGAATTCTTCCACCATAAGAATACCGTTTCTGGAATTGCTCTTACTATATTCGTAAATCTCTCTCAATTTATCATCATCATTTTTTATTTGGGATTCCGACTTCCCTTCACCCTTCCGGCCCATATCGACCAGCACTACCCCACGACTCCCTGCATTATCGGCAGGTTTTACGATACAATATCCATTCAGCTTATCTACCGCTTCTTTTAACTCTTGGAATTCATTCACGGTATAGTACTCAGGTATCGGCACTTCTTTCTCTCTCAGCCTGTCCCGCATATGACTTTTTATGGTAGCACAAAGCGCATCTTCATAGGCGAGATCAGGCTTTTTCCCGAGTTTCTCATTCACATAAGCCGCGGTACGCACCGGCCCGTCGCTGGTGGACGTAATCACCACGTCAGGCTGGTAAATAAGAGCCTGCCTATAAACCTCTTCCTGATCCAGCGTGCTGACCACAAGCTTTACATCCCCCAGTGGGAAGCCAACGGCATTCTCATCGTAGTCTACAAGAATCACCTCATATCCTAGCTCTTTTGCCTTTTTAATTGCCGGAACTTGAAGCGCACTGGCCCCAAGAATCATCATTTTCTTCCCCATGAATCCATCTCCACCTTTACTGCTGTTACTCAATATATTTCCAATCGAGGGGGGTTCCCCCTGCAATATCCGTTTTTGCTTTTTTTCCAAGGACCTCCTCAAAATACATCGTATGCATTCCGAAAGCGGGACGCACGGAACGAATATTCTCCTTCGAGAATGCCTCCCCTGCCTTCATATCCTTCACGACGAATAGGGATCTTCCGTCCTCTCTGCTCTTTTTCTGCTTTTCCGTCAGCTCATAAGTTACTGTGCCCAAGGCTTTTTCCACAATTCGTATTTCATCCACCATCTGCTTGAATTCCGCAGGTTCCATGGAAAATGCCGCATCGGGTCCTCCATCGGCCCGTGACAACGTCAGATGCTTCTCTACCATCTTCGCTCCAAGAGCCACGCTCCCTACCGCTACTGCCGTTCCCATGCTGTGATCCGACAACCCCGTAATGCAGGAAAATACTTCTGCCATATTCGGTATTACTTTTAAATTCATATCCTCATAAGGAGATGGGTAGGTAGAAGTACATTTTAATAAAATTACCTGCTCATTCCCCTCCTCTTTACACACCCTTACTGCCCGCTCGATATCCTCTAAGTAAGCAATTCCGGTAGCAAAAATCACCGGCTTACCCAGACGAGCGATCTTACGAATCAGAGGTATATCATTAATTTCGAAAGAAGCCACCTTATAAGCAGGCATATTCATCTCTTCCATAAAGTCCACCGCTGTCTCATCGAAAGGAGATGAGAAGCACTCCATCCCTAGCTCATTAGCGAGCTTCATCAGTTCCGGCTGCCATTCCCACGGCGTATAAGCTGTCTCATATAACTTATGCAAAGTCGTTCCATCCCAAATCGTTCCCTGGGTAATCTGAAAATAATCATTATCACAATTAAGGGTAATCGTATCCGGCGTATAAGTCTGCAACTTTACCGCATCCGCTCCCGCTTCTTTGGCCGCCCTTATAATATCTGCCGCCCTATTATAATCTTGTAAATGATTAGCTGAAACCTCTGCTACGATAAAAGTTCTTTCACCTTCTCCTACACAGCGTTTTCCTATTTTAATCTTCTTTTCCATCGCCTTTTTCTCCTTCCTCCATCATAAGATATTTGATTTCTGCCAATCTGAAATCCGATGGATTGTCTATATCCTGTACCTCCGTTTCCGGAACTACGATAGGTACATATCCTTCTTCCAAATCTCCCCGGCACGCACGGTATTTGTCCGTGTCATAAAAATAAAATTGTCCGCAGTCATGATAGATAGTCTCCAAATCCTGAGAGCGCATCTTCGCATTTTCCGGATAGCAATATTCCAGCCTGCCCTTCCTTACCGCCATACCTCTCTGGGGCGGAAAGGAAAAACTTACTACCGGCATAACACCGGAAGCCTTATTCTCTTTTAACAATCGGAGGGCACTTTTTAATTTCTGCGGCGTAACGAAAGGAGCCGTCGGATAAATGCAGGCCATATAATGAAAGGTAGTTCCTCTTTTCTCATATTCTTCCAATACCTCCATTAAAACATCGTCCGTCGTAGCAAAATCGTCGGAATTCTCCACACTTCGCATAAAGGGTACACTTGCCCCCGCCTTCTTCGCCATTTCCGCAATCGCCTCATCATCAGTGGATACCATTACCTCATCGAACAATCCGGAAGAAAGAGCAGCTTCTATAGAATAACAAATAATCGGTTTTCCAAGGAACTCTTTTATATTCTTTCCCGGAATCCTCTTACTTCCGCCTCTTGCCGTAATAATTGCTATTGCCTCTAACTGCATACCGCTTCCTCCCAATCCACCTATTGTATAATCATAGAAGTTCAATGCCTTCACTGTTCCAAAAGCAAAAATTGCTTTGTGAAAATCCATTACAGACTTATCAGTTCCTCTGCAATGAGTGATGCGCCGTTTCCGTCCGTCACCCGGTGCAGCTTTATCTTCATTTCTTCTCTTAAAACTTTCTCATGTGTCAGACGCTCTATCCCCGCACATATCCTTTCGATACATTGCATGCGCTGGAAGCGAATATCTCCCGCAAACAGCATTCTTTCTTCTTTTTCAAAGAATTCGCTGTCATATTTCTGGTTATCCGCACAAACAAAGAATACCGTCGGCACTTGCATAGCACATAGCTCAAACAGTACCGTTCCTGCTGCCGACACTGCCGCACTGCATCTGCTCATAAGTTCTGCCATATGATTTACGTTCTTATGCAATACAATCTGATGATATTCTTCAGCAAGTGCTTCCAATTCATCCACATTCTTATGGAAACTTCCTACCACTACATCGAATACAAGGCCGGTAAGCCCTTTCCTATTCACCGCTTCAGCAAGGATGCCGCTTATGGCATTGTACACATCTCCGCCGCCGCTGCTAATGAGAACATGCTGTTTTTCCATCTCTGTTTCTTCTCTTTCCTTATCGGTACTTAAGAAAAATTCTTCCCTAAGGGGTACATACGCAGTACCGAGCAGAAGCTTCGTATCCATTCCATAAGCCTCTTTATATGGAAAACGCTCATGGTAAGCGTTATAATTAATAATCATATCCACCGGATAAACGGCTTCAAACATATCATCGATATAAATAACTTTGCATATCTTTCTAAGTTCACCAAGATAATGCTCCGTTACTTGATAGGAATCCACAAGGAGTTTCGTGCAGCCTGCTCGTTCTAACTCTCCCGATAATACTTCTATTTCTTCTTCCAGCCTATCCCACTTCGTATGCAAACATATCTTATCCATTCCTGCCAGGTCGAGCAACGAGGCGGCGAATTCATCCGCTATAAAAAAACGAACCTCTTCTCCCCGCTTTATCAACTGTCTTGCAATTGTAATACTACGCATCACATGACCGGTAGCAATTACCTCATTGGCATCTACCCGAATTCCTATCATCCGCTTCCACTCTCCATATATTCTTAGTAACTGTTCAGTACCTGCCCAGTTACAAAAGCAATCTTTGCAAATATTGCTTTGCAAAAATCCATTTCAAATCACCTTCGGTGATGGGATTTTTACTTGTTATTCGACGTTATCGTACGGTCAGCGCAGTAAATGCGCAGACCTACTGAATAGTTACTATTCTTACTCTAATTAGAACATCGAAAGATTTCTCTACGTATACTCTCTTATTGCCTCTATCATCCGCTTCATCTCATTCTCACCATATCGCTGATCCATAGGCAATACGAGCAGATTTTCATAAATATAGCGTTCTGCCTCAGAGAGATGCTCTTTATTTTCTTTCCCAACCGGCCAAAGCACCGGTGCATAAATATCTTTTTTCCGCAAAAACTCCTGTAATTTTTCCCGTTCTTTTACATAGATCGGAAAATATAAAGGGGCGATACCTTCTTCCGGTGTGGGAAATATTGTTATCAGATATTCGAACTCCTGTAATGCTTCTGACAAATAGCGATAATTTGTATTCCGGCACTTCTTACTATGTTCTTCATCTTCACTCCTAAGCAGCTTCTTGGAGATTTCAGAAATTTCGTGCACAGACTCCCATTCATCCAGCCATTCCTCCATAACTCTATTATGTTTCAAATATTCTTCTTTACGGGCTTTTCTTTCCGCTTCACTTCCATTACCGTGGAGATATTCCCATTTGCTCGTTAAAATCTTCCACTTCTCCATGGAGAATTCCCCTCCTGCTGGCAGTTCTTCCATAGAAATAGGAAGATCGGACGCCACAAATCCCCCATCAGGAATCGGGTACCACTTTCTAAGACTTCCTATCACATAGTCAGCCTCCAATCCGGCACCCTCTAAATAATAAGACTGGGTCACATCCTCCATAACATGGATTCCCCATCCTCTCCATTCCTTAAGCAAAGACCGCATCGGCTTCCATGTATCCACACCATAATAGGGATGGATAAAAAGCAGACCCGGTCTTATATGTTCTACAAGACTTCGGAGTTCCTCCTCCGACGCTTGAAAATTCTTTCCGATATGATAAAAATGCAGCTTCCAACCGGCATGTACAAAGGGGAAAAATACCGAGTCACACATGTAGGCCGGCATCAGACACTCCTTCCTGATTCCCGGCTCACTTATCTCCAGACTACGCAATGCCCATGCAATTGCCTCTCTGCCGGACTGAGTATATCTGATATACTTCTTATTGTATTTTTCCACTTCTGTCAAGCGTACAACGCCCTTATCAACACAGTCATCCGCTATAACCTTCGGGTTAATTTCATAAATACTTCCTATTTCCATAAAAGAACCTTTCCTTACTGATGAACTTTTCTGTTACTGTTCACAGCGAAGCTGTGAATAGTTACGATTTTCTCCACCTTCGGTATGCCCAGAGCAGTTTATAATAGCACATGAAAAAGAGTGTGGATTTCTGCTGCATTTCAATTAATTTCTTCTCTTCCGCATGGGTACGCTCTTTATAATAAGGATTGTCCATAAAATCCGGGAAAGTTTGCCGCATTTCCTTTCCCATCGCCTTTACAAATCTATATTTGGTTCTCTTGACTCCCGCCATATAGGTAAACAGGGTATTAATGTAAAAAAGTAAAGTAAAGCTGTATTCCAGTTCCGGGTGAAATTCCTCCATATATCCGTGACGCTTAGCCTCTTCCAGCATAAGCCTTCCCGCTTCCATCCGATCCTCACAGCGTTTTGGCGAAATCGTATGTACCGTGGAGGTATCATGTTGATAATAAAAATACAACGGTTCTTGTATATATTCAAAATGATTCGCTAAAATAAGATAAGAATTGCCGAGTGCATTATCTTCATAAAAAATATGCTCCGGGAACCAAAGATCCTTCTCCAGAATCATAGAACGTTTGAAAATCTTCACTACTAAACTGCCACCGTCCAAAATAAGACTGCGGCGCTTCTCTCTGTCAAGTACGCCGCTTTGCTGCACCTTATTGTTGTGTACAATCTGTCCGACTTCCATGGAATGCTTTTCCACTAAGCTGTAATCACAGCCAGCCATATCCGCACCTGTTTCCTCCGCCCTTTTTATGAGACGTTCGTACATATCCGGCGTAATCCAATCATCACTATCGATGAACCCGATCCATTCCCCCTTAGCAAGCTTAAGGCCGATGTTCTTCGCACCACCTTGGCGCTTATTCACTTCGGAGTGTATGGCATAGAATTTCCCGGGAAACCGTGCTTCATAATCTTTTAGTACAGCAAGGGAATCATCAGTAGAGCAATCGTCTACCGCTATGATTTCATAATCGTCAATTGTCTGATTCACCAGAGAATCGAGACAATAGTTCAATTTTCCATCTGCCGTCATATTATAAACGGGCACAATAATGCTAAGTTTCATAGCCTCACCGCCGCTTCCTCTTACTTCATTTTCTATTTGGATGTTGCGAAATATGTTGCAATTTTTTCCACTGCATGAATCACATCTTCCACATCCCGATCCGTCATACCATAGTATAATGGGATACTGATCATCTCTTCATATAACTTCTCAGCCTTCGGGCAAATCCCTTTTCGATATCCCAATCTCTCATAATAAGGGAAAAAATAAGTAGGGATATAGTGTACGTTACAATAGATATTCTCCGCCTGTAACGCTTCAAAGAACTCTTTTCTATCGATCGAAAGCTCCTTCGGATTAAGGCGAAGGATGTATAAATGTCTTGTTGTATCGGACTCAGGGATTTCTTCCTGAATCACAATTTGAGGCAAATGAGAAAATGCTTCATCGTATTTAGCTACAATTTCTTTTCTTCGCTTGGAAAATGCCGGGAGTTTGTTTAACTGACTGATCAGCAATGCCGCCTGAATATCCGTCATTCGATAGTTATATCCCAATTCTATCTGTTCATAATACCAAGGACCTTCCGGTTTATGCTCCATTTGCTCTGTATCTCTCGTAATTCCATGAGCTCTGTACAAAAGTAATTTCTTGTAATATTCTTCACTATTAGTAAGAACTGCCCCGCCTTCCCCGCTGGTCACAGTCTTCACCGGATGGAAACTCAAGGTAGTCATATCCGCAATGGAACCATTAGGTTTCCCTTTATATTTCGTTCCAAGCACATGAGCACCATCCTCAATTAACACCAGGTTTCTCTCCCGGCATATGCTGAGCAGCTCATCTTCTTCTATCGATTGCCCCGTGAAATCTACGGCTACTACTGCTTTTGTCTTCTCGGTCACATGAGATACCACTGATGCAGGATCAATATTATAGGTTCTGTCATTTATATCTGCAAATACCGGAGTCGCTCCCATATAAAGTGCACAGTTGGCTGAAGCCGCAAATGTAATCGGCGTTGTAATCACCTCATCACCAGCCTCTACACCCGCTGCCATACAGGCAATATGAAGGGCCGCGGTGCCGTTGCTGCATACAACTGCATACTTCGCTCCTGTTATCTCACATAGTTTTTCTTCCAATTCACCGATTTTCGGTCCACAGGTCAAATGATCGCTTTTTAACACATCCACCACTGCCTGAATATCTGCATCATCGATATACTGATGTCCATAATAAATCTTCGTCTCGCGTACGGGTGTTCCGCCGCAAATTGCTGGCTTGTTCATCGCCTCAACCATGCCCTTTCCGAGCCAAGCTCGAATTGTAACAGTTCGGTACCCTCACTGTTGTATTATCTATTTTTCGAGCTCCACCGTCTTAATAAGCTCTCTTATCTCTTCCACCGACAACCACTGGCTATTATTATCCGAACTATAGGAAAATCCTTCCGGTACCTTTTTACCGCTTAAATTAGGCTGTTGCTTGTTATTCCAAACCATCTGAGGATAAACGATAAAATGCTTATCGTATTCATAGGTGGTAAAGGAATCTTCCACCGTCACCATAATTTCATGCAGCTTTTCTCCCGGACGAATTCCTATCTCGTGCATCTTGCCCTCCGGCATCATCGCCTGCGCCAAATCTGTAATCTTAAAAGAAGGAATCTTACTGATAAAAGTCTCTCCGCCAGTCGCTTCTTCCAAAGCCTTCATCACAAGCTCCACACCTTCTGTCAAGCTAATCCAGAATCTTGTCATACGATAATCGGTAATCGGGAACTCCGTACCGCCATTTTTTATAATATTATGGAAAAAAGGAATGATAGAGCCGCGGCTTCCTGCCACATTACCATATCTTACAATAGAAAAATTAATATCCTTCGTCCCTGTATATGCATTAGCTGCCACAAATAACTTGTCCGATACAAGCTTCGTTCCGCCATACAGATTTACCGGATTCACCGCCTTATCAGTAGAGAGGGCAACCACTTTCTTCACATTGGAATCGAGAGCCGCATCGATTACATTCTGCGCCCCGTGAATATTCGTCTTAATGGCTTCATTCGGATTATATTCGCAAGCCGGCACTTGCTTCAAAGCAGCCGCATGGATCACATAGTCTACTCCCTCAAAAGCTCTGCGCATCCGCTCTTTATCCCTTACATCACCGATAAAAAACCGGAGCTTATCTTTATACTCTGAAAATTCATTTTCCATCAAAAACTGCTTAAACTCATCTCTGGAATAAATAATGATTTTCTTCGGCTCAAAATGTGTCAGGACATATCTTGTAAAACTTTTGCCAAAAGACCCCGTCCCGCCGGTAATCAAAATTGTTTTATTATTTAACATATCTATTTTCCTCCGATATCCCTGTTATCTATGGCGTCCACTACTTCATTTAGTGCGGTATTCATTATATCATAAACGAAGCGCAATGGCTATACTATCAATTAACAAGGTTACACACACCCCGAACCGTGTAAGGCCTTGTCAATTGGCGGCAACTTCACTCAAACTCATATACGCTCCAAAGAGACTTCTGCGAAACCATACGATATTCTTTGAGCTTCGGATTGCCCTTAAGCAGTAACGAAAGTCCTTCTTCCTTCGTATCACTATCTGCAGCATATACGATAAGCCGATTGCTGTTCGTAATTGTCCGGTCAGTGATCTGATCCAGATTATCTCCGTTCATAAAGTAAGCACCATCATATTCCATCAACTCCTCAGAGCACCACCAAACGTGATAAGGAGTTACCGCATTATATAAAATCACTACCGGAACATGGGCATTTTCTTTTGCATAGGCTACTCGGCCCGCATCTTCTTCAAACAAGAATAATACTTTGCCCGAGATAAGAGCATGAGCATCTACTGCAAGAAAAATAATAAAAAGAAAGAAGATACCCACTCTCTTTAGTTTCTCATTTATGAACAGTGCATGAAACAGCCTGCCCGACAAAAGATACAACGCCGTCACTACAAGCATTACTACGATGCCGTAAATAGGCAGTTGATAACGATTCGAAGTCTCATAGAGAAGAAGGGCCGTCTTAGATACCGTGAAAAAGTATCCGCAGACCGCAAACAAGAGAAGAAAATATGGCTTATAATCTCCCCTGATCTCCATTTTCCTCCCAAAAGAGTTCTTCCTTTTCCGAGAAAGCAATACCATCCCCATCGCCAGGATGACAAATAAGAGAACGAAAAAATATCCATTAAATACATACTCATTCATCAAACCGGCAAAGAATAGTAATCTATCTGCCGTATTAGTACTGTCCAGAAATTCGGCTGCAGCCCCTGTTCCCCGATATCCTCCGAAAATATGCGCTAAAGCGGAGGGATAACTGATCACAGCTAGCCCGAGCGAAAATACACAACTCGTTCCGTAACGGATGCAATTGAATATATTTCTATCTCTCCATAATAGCCAAAGGCAAAATCCTACAGCCATAAAAAAAAGAAAGATAATATAGTAGTATTGTGTCAGAAACCCCACATAATTCACAAACATAAGGGGAAGCAGAAATTTATCGAAACGCATATCCTGCCTTTTCATCGCCCGTATATGAAGGCAGGCCAAAAGTAATACAAAGACTGTCAGCCATTCATACATCCTTATAAAGAGGACACCTGAAATAGTCATCGCATTGAATCCATATACCACACTGACTAAGAATGTGATCCTTTTATTTTTATCCGTTATCATGTACGTCAGCCATGCCAACAGAAAAAAGTTAATAATATACGCACTCAGATTCACTCCTATGCCAATCCATTTGCTGAATACTCCCGGAAACAAGGAACTTGCTGTGTGCAGAAGAAAATAGAAAAAGGGCGGATGAACATCCCATGACTGCACAGTGGCTACAAGACCATAACGAAACCCTTCTCCCGGAAGCACAAGGAATTCATTCCGATAAGTATCTTTATTCACCCATTCTCTATCAGGTGTAGATAAACCAGACGTGCGGTTAGTCGAATAATATGAATAATATTCATCCTCATGAAAACCCTCTTTTTTACTGCCATAATAGAGCACAAGAAGTACTTGCAGGCATAAAAGAACGATCATTGCTGCCCGCCACATATAGTTTTCCCTATTATTTTTATGATTCATTTCCCATTCTTTTTCCATCATACTGTTTTCCGCCGTGTACGTTCCATCTTCCACTCATGCACCTGCCTTACTGACTTGGGTGCTATAGTAAGGAGCAACAAATATGCTTTATTTTTTATCGTAAGATAAGGATTCTTCACTGTGTCCACTATATGAAGGCGCAAATACCTTTTCACTGCCAGATAGAACTCATCCTTGCCGGTCATTCCGGAAACCGGAATATGAAGCATATAATCCAGCCTTTGATATAAGCCAAACCGCACTACTTCCTTCAGAAGGGAGGAATACTTCTCCTTCACCAACCGCTCCACCATATCCGCATTGTTGACAATATCCACGTAAACACGGGAAAACTCCTCTTTCGTCTTTTTCCTCGTATTGCTGCCAATACGATAAAAAACATGATAATATTGATCGGGGATAACCGCAATCTCAGAAACCTCCTGTAACATATCCACAAGAAGGTGAAAATCCTCGTTCAGTACGCCTTCCGGAAAGCGGCGTTCATCGAACAATCTTTTCTCCGTCAGCTTTGTACAAAAAGAGCTATCCCCTCTATGTAATAATAGTTCCCGCAAAAACATCTCCGCCCCGCACACATAAGTCTCATCCGGCGGCAGACATACATCAGGCAGCTTCTTTCCATCCGCATCGATTTCATCTCTGGAAGCCTGCGCAATGGAAACCCCATATTGTTCCACACAGTCCATCAACTCTTCATACATCCGGCTATCGATAAAATCATCGCTATCGACGAAACCGATCCACTTTCCTCTGGCATTCGCAATCCCAAGGTTCCTCGCCGAGGAAGAACCTCCGTTTTCTTTATGAAATACGCGGATTCTCGCATCCTTCTTCCCAAACTCATCCACAAGCTTCTCTGTTCCGTCATCGGAACCATCGTCTACTAATATAATTTCCAGGTTGGAATAGGTCTGAGCACAGATAGAATCTACGCATCTTGGAAGATAATCTATAATATTATAAACAGGCACAATCACACTGATTAAATCCCGTCCTTTTTTTCCGTTCACCATTGTGTTGATGCTCCTTTCCGAATTTGGATAAAATAGAAATTTATGAAATTATAGGTTGTGAAGGGATTTTGCTTGGCAGCCTTCGCTTTGATTCCCTGCATTCTGTAGTCTCTATATAGCCAACGCATTTGCCAGAGACTTGGATTCTTCCATATTGGAGGTGACTCCTCGAAGCAATGGCTTGCATTTTCTTAATGGAACATTGACGCACTAGGGGAAATGCTGCATGGATGCAGCATTTAGGCAGGACGGTACAAGGATGTACCTTACTGCCGACCCGAGCCATATCCCATACCTACCGGTTCCATTTAGAAAATACAGCCACTTGCGCCCGGAGGCAAATCCTATATGGATGAAGCCAAGTCTCGTCCAAAGCGAAATCCCTCCACTTACAAGAGGTGCCTCTTCACCTTCTGATACATCTTCCCGGGTGATACCACAGGTGCTATACTGAGCGGTCCCTCTTTAGCCGGAACCACTTTCCCTTGTCGTAAGTCATCGCAAAACCGAAGCAATTCTTTTGCCGCATGTTCCGCATTCCACATCTCCTCAATGGTTCGATAAGCCTCTTTTCCTAACTTGGCAGTTAGTGCCGTATCTTCCACCAACCGCTTCACTTGAGTTGCAAATTCTTCATAAGAGCTGTTTCCATACACAAGTCCATTCTCTTCGTGCCGTATTAAAAATGGCACAGCACCGGCTTCCACGCTTGCCACCAGAGCGCATCCGCTGTTCATAGCCTCATTTACCACAGCTCCCCATCCTTCCAAGTAATTACTTGTAAAAAGATGGATATGGGATTTCTCCATAACCTTGCGCACTTCCTCCGGAGGAGTATATCCATAGAAAGTCACATAGTTTTCCATACCTGCTTCCGCAACCGCTCGCTTCAATTCTGCTTCCAGTTCTCCGTTTCCTACCATATGAAGATGAAAGTTCTTTTCATCCCTCTTCAGCTCTTTGGCTATTTGTATGGCGAACTCCGGATGTTTTAAGGGTAGGAAACGACCGGCCCATACGATATCAATTCGACCCTTATTTTCTTTTAGTCTCTCCAATTCCTCCTGCGTGTGTAAAACAGTCTCTGGAAAGTAACCGAAGCGAAGCATTTTATTCGGATATGCTCTTACCAGGTGGAAATCTGAGGCAACATAAGCACCTGCGCACAGGAGGCATACAGGAGCTTTTCTATATTTGGTATGTTCCTTGTATTTCTGTATCAACCCTCTGGGTGATATAGCCTTCCACTGCCCTTCCCGATACAATCGCTCACTCACTCTGATTGCTGGTTTTCCGGTATTCAAACGCTCTAGTACGATATCCTCTCTTCCCGTCCAGCCGAAAATAACGATATCGCTCTCCATAATGAGCTTTCGGCATTCTTCTTCCTTCTCATATAAGCAAAGAACATAAGGAAGTTTCTCTATATCCACACTCCAGCCCATAGAGATTCGTTCCGTTTCCATCGGCTCCGTCTGTATAAAATGATACTCATCTCCAAGCTCCCGATAACATGCATCGGAGAAGGGAATCTGATGATGATTGATATAATTGGATACGAACGTAACCGTCATACGCAAATCTCCCTATATATTTCCAAAAGTCTCTTATAATTAATGTCGGCATCATGAGTTATTATTGCCCTGTTTCTTGCTGCCTCTGCTCTTACCAGCGTCTTTTCCTGCTCTGTCCACACACGAAGAATCGCTTCTGCTAACTTATCCACATTTCCTGCAGGATAAAGGAGTCCTTCTGACTCATCTTCGATCAAGCTGGGGATTCCCCCCGTCTTCGCAGCCACTACAGGAACGCCTAACAGCATCGCTTCCCCTATAGAATTGGGGGAGTTCTCAATAGAGGATGGACATACAAACACACTGCTTTTCAGAAATTGTTCTTTCATTTCCTCTGCCGTAAGTCTACCGAGTATCTCTACTTTATCCTCTAAATGGTTCTCTTTTATTAACTCCAGCAAATACTTTCCATAAGAGGAAAGTTTAATACGATCCTTTATTGTCTTCTTGTCAGTAATACTGTTCCCTGCCACATAAATTCGGGTAGCAGGGCAGCTTTCCAGAACTATGGACATCGCCCTAAGTACATAATGAAAACCTTTCAGCGGATAATCCCCTTGGCTTAAGAAAATGCTGTATGGCACACATTCTTCAATATTCCACTTCCCACGGTAAAAAGGCTCTCTCATCGTCTCATTCATAAAATGATACAACGCGCCATCATTAAGTCTTTTCACTTCCTGCCTGTCGAATTCCGTTCTTCCTGTAATATGACCAGCCATTTTCAACGCTTCTATTTCATGTTCCCCACGAAGCATGAACTTTTCCTGCTGCTCTTTTATACTATCCTTCTTCAGCCAATCCCGAAATGTCACCCTGTTTTGTACATATTCCGGGATATCAGCCATATACTCCCCGGCACAAGCGAAACAAAGCCCTTGAATTCCCACAAGAGTTCTCTCGGGACGGCCAAAAGCCTTCACCATAGCAAGTGTATGGGGGAATTCTGTCCCAAAAATATGTACCATATCCGGCTGAAAATCCGCCAGAATCCTTCTGAATTCCTCCTCCAGATCCTCCGCATACCTTTCCGGGGCAGATAAATCCTCTTCAAATGCATAGCAAACCGCCGTCTGCATATGCACACGTCCGCTTTTACACCCCTTATCCACCGGAAAACAAATACCTAACTCTATTTTCTCATGCTCTTCCTGCCTCATGCGTTCATAAATTCCTGTCAGCCAGCCTTCCCTATTGCTATAGGGCAACCCAAGGCTTTTCGCAATGGCCGGAATCATGATATTACATAACCATAGCACCTTCATTACCTGCTCCTATCTGCATACTCCTGCGCCCATATAAATAACGAGCTGTAAGAGAGTCTGTCTTTCATTTTAATAACCATGACTTTCTCACAGCCTGCAAATCTTGGGTCGCAGGCACAAAGTTGCGTGTGAAAAATTCATTTTTCATACTATCCTCGCATCCTGTAAAATAATTCTTTCAGTTTATTATAAAAATGCGCCGTTGTCTTATTTCTCGCAATCCTCGTCCGCAAAGGGGCAAGGGAGAGAACCATAAGCATGCGATAATAAAATACCTGTCTCACAGACATATATTTCTTCACAATTTCCCGATGTTCTCTGGCAGACCTTTTCCGATTTTCCTTTGTCTCGGAGAACCCATCGCCTTCGTAGTTCGCCACGATAAACGGCATGGATACCATCTGTGCCTTCCCTCGGAAAAAACACCAGAGAAAATGTTCATAGTCAGCTCTCACCTTATAGTTCACATCGAAGTCTTTCTGACGTATGAGATCTGCCGAATAAAAGCAAGCCTGATGGCAGGGTACATTTCGGTAACATCCGAATGCATCCATGCGGGGATTGGATTTCACCCGTTCCTTCGTTACCTTTTCAAAAATATCGCCATAAAATACCGCCTCACCGTTTACAGAACGAACCGCTATTTGTTCCGCTGTCTTTGCGAGCACTTCTTCCCCATAAAAGCTGTCCCCACAATTCAAAAAAAAGATAAAGTCACCACGCACCTTCTCCGCCGCCTGATTCATGGCGTCGTAAATACCTTTATCCGCCATACGATATAGTTTGATTCTTTCATCTTCCGGAAGAAGCCTGAGAGAATCATCCGTAGACAATCCATCCTTAACTATAATTTCATAATTATCGTAGGTCTGCTGCCTGATACTTTCCACCGTATCCCTAAGACGTTCTCCTTCATTCAGACAGACCACAACAATGCTGAACATCACTTGTCCCATACCTACTCCTTTAATTCATGTCCGATAGAATCGGCACCATATCATAAAACATAAACGTTTGATAGGGCAGTACACGGATACCGTCATTTCCTGCACGCATCAAATAGAGAGCGAAATAGCCCAAAGCTGCCAATACTATCATAATGCTGAAGAACTTTTTCTGCCGTTTATCCGGTATTCTGGCTACGATAGCCGGAAGAAAAAGAATCTGAGTAATATTCAAATAATAACCGATTCTCGTAATGATCGGTAAAAAGGAACAGCATACATAGAGCACAAGAGCGCCAAGATTGCAATAAAAATAGAATCGATTCCTTCTGCTATCCTTCACCGCATCTTTGTAATATAAAAGGGATAACACAAGAACTCCCGCACATCTCATGATATTAAACCAGCTAATACCACCCTCTAAATATTCTGTGTCTGCATACGAAGGATATAGGAATACCACAACTTTTAAATAAAAATCTTGCAGAAAGAAGAAGCTACTGCTGAAAACTGCCATAATGGCAAGCTGCCACTTTTTCCACGACAAGGTTGCAAGAAAATACAGGGGAATTACTACTAATAAAGACTTATGGAAGGTAGATCCTATCAGAATCAAAATGAGGAACTTTCCCCATTCGCCCTTCAACACATATTTGATGGAATATAGAGCAAGTGCCAACGCAAGATAATAACGCACGGTATTAAAGGTATGGAAATAAAACCCGAAGGCCATAAACAAAAAGAAACTGAACCCAAAGTTATCACTCTGCTCATACATTGCTTTTAAAAAGAAAAAAATGGTAACAAACGCAAATACAGCAAATACCAGCAAAAAGTTTTCATATCCGGATATCTTATACAATACCGCCACAAGTGCATTGAATCCTATTTCAGTAGGAACATAGCTATAAGCACCGCTGGCAATCAAATGCATAAATTCCACGTATTTGGCATAATCATTACCTACATTCAGCCTACATGCGGATACTGCGAACAGGATAGCAAAAATAGAAAACAGGCACAGCCCGTTCAAAGCCTGCTGCCTGCTCCATCTATGCGCCTTATATACCGGCATTACCCTGACCGATGCTGCCAAAAGCACGGTTACTACCGCAATTGCTGTATAAAAAATCATAATTCTAAAACCCCTTCCCGCATCCATCGGTACGCCTGCTTCAGTCCTATCTGAGTACACATTTCTTTCCTATGCACCAACAGAAACCGCAACGAAAAAGGAATCGCCATCCTTCCGTACAAATAGCGATACAAAACGCCTCTGTCCCTAAAAAACTTCTCATTATATCCATGGAACCACGTGGATTCTCTCTCGATTTCCTCTCCTATCACTATAGGAGAAGCATACAGACGAAGCCCCGCCTTCAAACAGTCCTTCAAAAAAAGACTGTCCTCTCCATTGCTATATTTGGCACCACCGCCGAAGAGAAGGGAAAAACTCACATTCGCACGATGGAGCGCCTCTGTTCTGCCAGCAATACTGTAAGCCGGATATCGTCCGTAATTATACCAACGGACTTTTTTATCCTCTTGGTTCCAATAAGTTTTCCTCGCCTCAGCCACTTTTACGTTGAATAGAATAATATCCGCTTCTTTATTGCGTTCAAATTCTTTCCTTATTTTCTCTGCATATCCTACTTTGTATACGATATCTTCATCTGCGAAAACACTAATATCCCCAATGCTTCGCATAAGCGCCGTATTGCGGCTTAAGCCCACGCCTTTCTCCTGCAAGCTGTAGCACTGTATTCGATGTCCTCCCCGCTCGTATTCATCATAAGAAAAGTGTCCGCATTGGTTAACAATAATGGCATCTGTTTCTATATTCATTTTATCAGCTAACGTTAGCACTTCCTGATTCACTGCTGAAACTAACATCTGCAATTTCATTTTAACAACCATACCCTTCTTGTAACTGTTCCGTACCTTCTTATTTTTAGTCGGCCCTCTTCGGTTTACACCTTTTTGACCCTGGTATCATATAATAACGCTTCAAAAATCGCACATCTGCTTCCACTATGAGCATACCGATTATCTTGCAGTTCTGTTTCTTTAAGTTACTGATAGCACGTTCAATACGTCTGCCATTTCCCCTGCCATAGCGCACAATGAGAATAACGCCATCCATATTTCTCACTTCTTCATATACTTCTATTGCGTCTTCCGGCATTCTCATAGGAACATTTGCATACTCCCTATCCAGTCTTGCCGTACTGAGAATTTTCTCCATCATTTGCTGAGCAAGCTTCGCATCCTCTTCACAGTCTACACTGATCAGCGCTATCTCTTTCTTGTCCCGGCATAGATAACTGTAATTGGCGAAAAATGCCTTGCCGTAACTTTGAAATGTTCCCGCCTCTCCCGCAGTGAAAATACCCAGTACAGGCAGATCAAACCTCTTCTCACCATCAGCCTCCACATACACAGAATCCTCAAGTACATAGTAGAAGACCATAACGAGCAAGGAAATAGCAAGTGCCAGAACTGCTCCAGTTATCCCTGCATTCATCGTGCGATTATCCCACACCGGCCGTTCCGGTTCTGTCGTACTGTATATCTCTATGCTATGGAACAATTCATCCGTCTCTCCTAAATGAATAAGAGAAACTTGTATCGCCTCCATAATCTGCGCCGCCAACTCTGACTGTTCTGCTGTCACTGTCACAGTGAGCAAACGAATATCCGATAAAATCTCCGCCTTAGTGGCTGCAATTACTTCTTCTCTGCTCACCTCCGCCGGAAGTTCCGCCATCGCATAATCTAAAATAGGATCCGTATCCAATAAATCATTCCAGGTATATCCGTTGTAAGAAAGCTCATTAAAATCTTCCGGCTCACAGTTGAAATTCAGATATATCTTGGATACCGATTGATATTCCTTCTGTGGTGCAAATACCAAATGCGCTAGCAGATAAAAGCAGATTCCCAGTGCCGCCCCTATAGCGGCAGCCGCCGCTACCATCCAGAATTTACCCGTAAACCGCAAAACCAACCGTTTCAGATCAATCCCTGCCCGCAAATATCTCTCGTTCTCCATTCTGCCGTCCTTCCTTTCTGTAACAGTTCAGTTTCCTCACCGTAATGACATCCAGTCTATTTATCCCCTTCTTGCTTGAGCGCTGTAACCTGCTTGCTTTCCACACCCTCTGTACTCTCCGGGCGGAACAATATTTTAAGTGTGAGGAGCATTAATTTAATATCCAGCCATACCGTATAGTTTTCAATATAAGCCAAATCCAGCTTTAATTTATCATAAGGTGTTGTATTATACTTTCCATAGACTTGGGCATAGCCCGCCAACCCAGCTTTTACCTTCATGCGGAAGACGAATTCCGGCATCTCTTCCACATATTGAGCAATGATCTCCGGACGCTCCGGACGCGGACCGATAAACGACATCTCACCGTTTAAAATATTGAATAATTGGGGCAGCTCATCGATGCGTACCGCTCTTATGAACTTTCCAATCGGTGTAATTCTCGAATCATTCTTAGCCGCGAGTCTCGCCACGCCATCCTTCTCCGCATCCACCCGCATACTGCGGAACTTCATAATATTGAATTCCGCTTCATCTCTTGTACAGCGCACCTGCTTGTACAACACCGGGCCATTATCATAAAGCTTAATAATAATCGCAGTCACGAGCATAATAGGGGATGTAATTATAATCAAAAGAAGGGCGCATACGATATCGATAAGCCGTTTCACCGCTCTTTGTTCCACTGTCAGCGAATATTCTCTCGTCAGGAACATCGGAGTGTCGAACAGGTGTAGCTTATCCGAGCCTTGGATTAACACATCTGTGATTTTGGGCATCATATATACACGAATCGATTTCCCATAGAAGAACTTAAGCAGCTTATTTCTCTCCTGCGTCGGGATATCCCAGAGCACAACAGCATCATATCGCCTGAGAGCCTCTTGTTCAATCTCGTTTAATCCTTCTGATATATTCATGCACTTTACAATTTTAAACTTATCTTTTCTTGTGGCAAATTTGTTCAAAATATCATCGATAGACCGCTCACCATATACGAGCATCATTTCCCTCGGTGGAAATACACTACGGTAAAAAACATTACATAGATAGGTCCAAATGCCGGCCACCAGAAATTGCACCGCAGTCGCCTGCAAAATAGGCCCTATCGGAGCCAGCCAGTTCCTCATAAGGGAAATCTGAAAATAAGAAATTACATTTACTGCCAGCAGGGAAAAGACCTGTGAGAAAAAGATATCGGAGGGTTTCAAGTATCCAATTTTCAGTCCGCCATAAGTATTAGTGAAGAAAAGCAGAAGAACAAAATAAATTCCAAGCATTAAAATATGTCCATTCACATAAAACTTTAATTTCAACAATACAAGCGGATAGTATCTTTCAAACCAAACATAAGCGTAAACAGCGGCCTGCAGACAAAGCCCCAACAGCGAAAGCTGTAATACGATCATTCTTTTCATGGATTCCAAACGTTTCACAAGTACACCTCATCCTTTAATTATATCCGTCTTAATGCCGCCCGAAAGGCCCATAAAACAAAATTATATATGCTGTATGGTAAGGACAATTTTTCTTCCCTCCGGTACAAATTCCAGATTCTTTTGATTGCCGCCAACTTATTTGAGGACAATGATTTTCTTGGCCTACGATAGATAACGAGCACCTCATTCAACCCATAAGCAGTATAGCCATTTCTTAGAATTCTCCACCAAGCAGCAGTATCTTCGCTTTTTACGTTCGGCATTTGTATCAATGTTTTATTCAACTTCTCCGTATCAAAAAGAACCGTAGAAGTAAAAATCACCGTTCTGGAAAGAGCCTCCCGATAAGTGAGCGTCTCCGGAACTTTCACTACCTTCCCGGTTCCCTTTGCCTCTTCATCTCCGAATTCATAACTGCTGAAAACGAAAGCCGCATTCTTCTGCTCCATAAATTGCAGCTCTTTTTCCAACTTCTGCGGCAGCCACATGTCATCCGCATCCAAGAATGCGATAAATCTTCCGCCGGCTCCTGCAATTCCCGTATTACGGGCAAGAGCCGCTCCCTCATTTTTTTCTTTGGCAATCAGGGAAATTCTCTTATCCTTTTTACAATATTCTTCTATTTTCATCCTACTGTCATCGGAAGAAGCATCATCCACAAGCAAAAGTTCCCAATGCGCATAAGTCTGACAGCGTACCATTTCGATGGTATCTTCAATATATGTTCCGGCATTATATACCGGAACAATAATACTTACAAGGTGGTTCATCATTTTCTCTACCTTATACTTTATATTTCTTCTTTTACGAGATAAATAGGCCTTCTTTTCACTTCCATATAAGTCTTGGATAAATATTGTCCAACAATACCAAGACAAAATAGCTGTACACCACTTACGAGTGATATAATGCATACAAGTGAAGGCCAGCCCGAGGTCGGGTCACCGAACATCATCTTACGGACAATGATTACAATAATAAATAAAAAGGCAAAAAGGCAGAATAAAACGCCCATAATCGATGCTATGGCGAGAGGTACCGTAGAGAATGCCGTAATCCCATCGATGGAATATAAAAAGAGTTTCCAAAACGACCACTTCGTTTCACCCTTTCGGCGCTCCACATTTTCATATTCCAACCACTTCGTCTCGAAACCTACCCAGCCAAAAATCCCCTTGGTAAAACGGTTATACTCCGTCATAGCTAAAATGGCATCCACCACTTGCCTCGTCATCAGGCGATAATCCCTGGCTCCATCCACAATTTCTGTACGTGAAATCCGATTCATAATTTTGTAGAACATCCCTGCGAACCAGGAGCGAATAAGCGGTTCTCCCTTTCTTGTCACTCTTCTTGTCGCTACCGAATCGTATCCGTTATCGATATGAAGGAACATATCGGGCAAAAGAGAGGGGGGATCCTGCAGGTCTGCATCCATCATAACTGCATAGTCTCCCTTCGACTTCAAAAGTCCGGCATAAATCGCCGCTTCCTTCCCGAAGTTTCTGGAAAAAGATATAAGATGAACACGCTTGTCCTTTTCTATCAATTCTTTTACCTTTTCTACTGTTTTATCCTTAGAACCATCATCAATATATAAAATCTCTACCTGAAGCTTCCGTTCTTCGAAAAACGTCGCATTTTTCATTAGCTCGTCATAAAAATCAAAAACATTCTCCTCTTCGTTATAACAGGGAACAATTACACTAAGCAACTCCATGTTTTACCTCTTTTGGTTAATATTTTTCGTTCTGCTCATATATTGGTATCATTTTATCATATCTTTTTGGAAATCACAAGAAAGTGTAAAAAGGATGGCCTTATGCCATCCTTTTTACAATGCCACTTCTCATGGCTTCCTATTTTTCTGCTTCTACTGCCCTCATCTCGAGATTAATTTTATCCGCTATCTGAGCAATGTATTCGCTGTTCGTAGGTCTTACCCGACCTGTAAGCGGTGAATAACCAAATAATTCCTCAAAGGTTTGAGGATTTCCTCTCGTCCACGATACCTCTATCGCATTTCGGATTGCCCGTTCTACCTTCTGTTCCGTAGTCTTGAATAACCTTGCAACATCCGGATATAAAAGCTTTGTTACACTTCCCACAATCTCCATATCCTTCTTGGCCATAATAATTGCCGTCCGAAGATAATGATATCCTTTCAGGTGTGCGGGCACTCCCAGATTGAGCATAATATCTGTCACATACTTTTTTAATTCTGCCTCTCTTACTTCTTCCATACTCACAATAAAATTCCCCACATTTTCTGGCATTTTCCCGCAAAATTCATCATATCATGCGAGAATTGTACCGTAAACCTTAAAGCATCGCGCCGTAACCTATAAATATTGCGTCTTTCCCTGTTCCTCCAGAATTTCTACTATTTTCTTCACATCCTGAGCATGATCTTTATCACAAACGAGTATCGCATCGTCAGTCTCTACGATAACTACATTATCAAGCCCAATCGTTGCGATCAGCTTGTCCTTGCCATAAATAATAGAATTCTTCGTTCCAATGTGAATCTGTTCCCCATGAATCACATTATTATTGCTATCCATGTCGTATAACGTATCCAGCGCATCCCAGCTTCCCACATCACTCCAACCGAAATCGCCTTCTAACATAATGACATCCTCTGCTCGTTCCATAATTCCATAATCTACAGAAATCTTCGGAATCTTCGGATATACTCTATCGATAACCTCTTTCTCTCTCTCCGTTCCAATTGCCTCTTCTATCTCCAGCAGGCATTCATATACATCAGGCAAAAGCTTCTCGAAGTATTTCAGTATAACAGAGGTCTTCCATACGAACATTCCACTGTTCCACAGATAGCATCCCTGTTCTACATAGGACTTGGCTGTGGAAAGGCCCGGTTTCTCCACGAAATCAGCAACCGGATATGCCGTAATGCGCATGCCGCTTTCCTTACCTATCGTATGACCTACTTCTCCCACCTTTTTATTGTATTTGATATAACCATAACCGGTAGAGGGATTCGTAGGCTTAATTCCTATCGTAACAAGGCGATCCGTTGTTTCTGCAAGTTCCATAGCAAAATCCATCACTTCGGTATAAGCCGTGTTATCTTTGATATAATGATCGGAAGCGAGTACACACATAATACCGTCACCGTACTTTTTACGTATCTCAATCGCCGCATAACCGATACATGCTGCCGTATTCCTTGCTGCCGGTTCGGATAAAATATGCCCTGGTGAAAGTTTTCCCGCCGTCACTTCCTCCATCAGCTTCGCCTGCGTTACATTCGTTACGATATAGATATTTTCCTTAGGTACACTTTTTTCAATTCTGTTAATGGTCTCGTTCACCATCGTATCCTTACCCGTAAGGTTTAATAACTGCTTCGGCACTTCTCTGCGGCTTAAGGGCCAGAATCTCGTTCCGCCGCCGCCTGCCATAATAACGCTGTATCTTTCCATCCTGTCTTTTCCCTCCGTTATCTCACAATCGACTATCTTCCGTAACAGTTCAGCAGCCTCACCGTTACAAAAGCAAAGATTGCTTTGTGAAAATCCATTAAAATTATCTTCCATCCATTCTCGCACTATCTATGTTAGCCTTGAACCAATCATAAGCGAGTCCAACACCTTCTTTTAATTCCACCTTATGTCTCCATCCCATAGCATGCAGCTTATCCACATTGGTAAGCTTTCTCGGCGTACCATCGGGCATATCCGTATTCCATACCATTTTACCTTCATAACCTACTGTTTCACATACAGTCTCTGCCAGTTCTTTGATTGTCACTTCTTTTCCGGTTCCGATATTCACATGCTGCTCACCGCTATAGTTCTCTAACAAGAATACACATGCATCAGCCATATCATCCACATATAGGAACTCTCTTAATGGCTTTCCTGTTCCCCAAAGCTCCACCGAAGGCGCTCCGCTTAACTTCGCTTCATGGAACTTACGTATCATAGCCGGCATAACGTGAGAATCCTTCAAATCGTAATTATCTCTCGGTCCATAAAGGTTCGTCGGCATACAGCTAATAAAATCATCCCCATATTGACGCTTGAAATACTTACACATTTCAAGTCCTGCAATTTTAGCGATAGCATAAGCTTCATTCGTCTCTTCCAGAGGCCCTGTTAAAAGTGCTTCTTCAGGTATCGGCTGAGGAGCCATACGAGGATAAATACAAGTACTTCCCAGAAACAGCAGCTTCTTCACACCATAATCATGACTGCACTTAATTACATTGCACTGCACCTGCATATTATCATAAGCAAATTCTGCCGGCTTAGTATTATTCGCGTTAATACCGCCCACCTTAGCTGCGGCGAGTACCACTACATCCGGCCTCTCTTCCTCAAAGAAACGAATCACATCTGCCTGAATCGTCAGATCCAGTTCCGCATGCGTTCTTCCTATAATGTTCGTGTAACCTTTCGATTCCAGATTTCTTACGATGGCGCTTCCTACCAGCCCTCTGTGTCCTGCTACATAAATCTTATCCGTCTTATTCATTTTGTTTCCATCCTTTACTTTCTATTTTCTATTCTATACTATTTCTCTCTATAACGAAAGCCTTCCTGTATCTCTTCTTTCCGAAGCATAACATCGGCCACGGCCGGCGAAGAGGGAAATGCCGCATATCCTACACGGTCTCCTTGTACAGGATAATAAATGATAACTCCATCTACCTCATAGGCTACTGTCTCAAAATCCTCATAATCCTTCTGCATCACAAAGTTGTTCCCATCATAAGCCATTGCTATCTCACTGCCAAAAGCAAATAACTTATAACATGCAGCTAGACATAATAAGGTATAAATCGCCTTCCATAATGTCCTGCTTCTTATCGTATATAAAGCGATTCCTCCTAACGTCACCACAGACGCAAGCCATACATAGACACAGCCATAACGAATAAGCGGCGCAGAAAGAAGCCAGAATAAAAAGGATAAATCCACTGTTACCGCCACAAGCAGCCAATCATACTTATCCTTCTGCCTCTTCCCTATGATAAAGATTGCTGCAAATACTAAAGCAATGACTGAAACGGCAGCTATAAGCACCGATAACTTATCTATCATTCCAAGCCCTTTTAGCCATTCGGGCAGCCAACGGCCGAGCGGTTCTTCAAATCTCGTCACATCATAAATTCCTCGTCCCCAGACTTGTATCTCTTTGGAATCATAATCTGCAATCCCCTTCGGTATCTTCCAATCCACATCGAAAAAATCCACCGCCGTAAAAGGATATACCAGCCATCCCGATATAATTACGTTACGAATCAAATAAGGGGTTATAATAAGAGCACCCAACCCGATAAAGGAAAGAATTGCTCCTAGATTCTTTCTTCGAATAAGTATAACCGCCGGCTTTATCACAAGCAATAGAATGAGAGCCGCAGACAACTTCAAGCTCATGGCATAGACACCCAGCAGACACAGTAATCCATAAGGTACCCATAATTCCTCTTCTCGCTCCAGCAAGTCCAGATAGCGGATAACAATATAAAATATGGTAAGCACCATAAAATAATCCGAAGCCGGAGATACCATTTCATCGTAAATAATCAAAAGATAATAAATGCATGCAATTCTTGCGAAGTCGGAAAGAATTAGCCTTCCTCGCTTCCAAGCATATGCTATCTCCGCACATACTTTTGCCAGGAGAAGGGCAAACAAACCTGCCATACAATGATAGGACTGTATTCCCAAAAAAGAAAAACTAAAAAGTGCTGACAAACTAAAAGCAGAGCTGTTATAAGCAAGTCTGCAATGAAGATTCCCCAAGCCTTTTACAACGCCGTATTCCTCAATCCAGCGAATACTCTGCCCATGGTAAAGTCCTGTATCGTAATGAATAATACCTCTGGAAGTACCATAAGCGAATAAGAGAAATAAAAATAGGGAAAAAGCTATTGTTCCTAACGTCCACTTACCTTTTACAGCGAGCAGTCTCTCGTATAGTTCCTTCCGCAGCACAACTACTGTCACTGCGCATATTGCCAGAAGCAGAAGATTCGCCGCAAGACCCACCTTATAGAACAAGCTGAAAAACTGTGCATATACCGTAAGTACCAGAAGACCCGCCATACAATAGCTGTCTGCCTTCATTTCTTTCCAGAAGCTTTCCTCTCCATCCTCCCTGTTCCTGCCCACGCAAAAACGCCGGATGCCCGTCAATACCAAGAAGCCGACGCTATACGCTACCAGCAGTACATACAAAAAAATCAGACAGACCGAAAGCATATATAATACCTCTCATTGTGTTATTTTGCTATTCCTTTAGGGAGTATACTATTGTATAATGCAAGTATCAACATATAATATTGCGTTAAAATAGTAATATATTGCTATACAGCAATGCGATGTTTTATTCGGTACAGAAAGCGGATGCAGGAGAGACTTGACTTCCTGTCCATTGGAGGTTTCTTCAGGGGAAACTTGGCTTCCTGTCCATTGGATTTGCCTCCGGGCGCAAATGGTTGTATTTTCTAAATGGAATCATTAGGTATCGAATTGCTACCGGGGCGGCAGTAAGGTACATCCCTGTACCGTTCTGCCTAACTACTGCATCCATGCAGTAGTTCCCCTAGAGCATCAAGATTCCATTAAGAAAATGCAAACCATTGCTTAAAGGAGTCATCTCCAATAGACAGGAAGCCAAGTCTCCTATAAACGTATTCACTATGTGCCAGCTAAAAAATATAAGCAACGAAAGGGATGCCCGTTAAAGGAAATTGGAGAACTTACGATAAATTATCGATTCCATGCACCATTTCGTAACTTTTCGCAGGATTTCACTTGGCTGTTTCGTTTTACTTCCGTCGGCAAGCGGTCTTGATTTTCTTAAGAACAAAAGTGTGCTTCGCCCACTCTCGCGATTTAAACTTTTAGCAGCACAGCTTTTGTTCCGCGCGCGTAGCTGCGCATCCTGCACGGAGTGCTTTTATTCTATAGGATCGATACTTTCATACTTTAATGTAACCAGGTCTTTCCTATAGAATGAAACGCTCGTGACCTAGGGCAAACACCGCATGGAGGCGGTGTTTAGGAAGCACGGTACACGGAAGTACCTGGCTTCCGCCCCGGTCCTCTTTCGAAGCCTTCCCGTTTCATTTAGAAAATCCAGACCGCGCACCCGGAAGGAAAACGAAGACTGCTAAGTGAAATCCCTTCGTAACCCCTCCAGAAACTATATGTACCATCTGCCCAAGCTGCAATTCCGAAATTGTCCATTACCATAAAATACGAAAGGAACCTCTTCATGGCAAAATCAACTTCTAACCGCATTATCTCCACTCCTTCCTCCTATGCCAAAGAGCATTATATCTTCGTCCAGGAGGTCGGTACGCTGCAAAGTCTGGAACCTCATATCAGTAAAAGACAGAACCTTAATTCTTATTTGTTCTTTATTGTGCTAGATGGAGCAGGAGAGGTTTCCTATGAAAATAAAAAATACCGCATTTCTGCGGGAGACTGTGTCTGGCTGGATTGTACCCGCCCCTACTCTCACGAAAGCAGTGCGGACAATCCATGGAGTCTTATGTGGGTACATTTTTATGGAGCTATGGCAAAATCCTTCTACACAAGCTTCATCCGCCAGTATAATTCCTTTCTATTCCGCCCGCGAAACCTTGTCAATTTCACTGACACACTCTCTCAGTTATATCGGACTCAACAGACAAAATCTGTTTATATGGAGCTTTTATCCCACAAATATCTTACCGATATTATTACTCTCTGTTTTACAGAGAACAAAACCGAGTACGAAGGGGAATATTCTATTCCTGAAAAACTGGTGCAGGTTCACGCTTATCTGGAGCAGCATTATCATGAGAAAATCACTTTGGAGACATTGTCAGAACGCTTTTTCATCAGTAAGTTTCATCTCTCAAGGGAGTATAAGAAGATATATGGAATCACCCTTTTCCACGACTTGACTGCAATGCGTATCTCCCACGCAAAATCTATGCTGCGTTTCAGCGACGCTTCGATTGAATCCATTGCCATCGCAGTAGGCTTTCAAGATTCCGGTTATTTTATCAAGGTCTTCCGCAGTCTGGAAAATATGACTCCATTAGAATACCGAAAAAAATGGTAATCTGCCAAATATCCGGCGATTACCAATTACTTGTTCCTATTATATGTACATTAACACAGCGATTATAATACCGAGCAACGCTCCCATCAGCACTTGAAGAGGTGTATGCCCCACGAATTCCTTGAGTTTCTCTTCCACACTCATCTCTTTTCCCATGTGCATGAATAACTCCATCATTTCATTGAGCACCTTGGCCTGTATACCAGTCTCCCGGCGTACCCCCATTGCATCATACATAACGATAATTGCAAATATGGCGGCAATAGCGAACGGAAAGCTGCCGCCTCCATATTCAAATCCCGTTGCGGTCACAAGTGCACAGACTGTGGAAGAGTGGGAGCTTGGCATTCCGCCGCTCCCTACGAGACGCTCTGCTACAAACTTACGGTTGAACCACATGTATATTAACGTCTTAAGCACTTGAGCTACAAGCCATCCGGTCACCGAAGCCATAAAAATACGGTTATTTACTAAATCAGTCAAAAATTCCATCTTTTCTTCCTTACTTCCCCATCCCTCTCTATTTATATCCATTCTTTAAAGTGAGGAAAGGCTTCCCATATATTTTTCGATAGCATCGTGCCATTCAGCAAACTGAAAATCAGTCGTCAGCTTAAGCATGTAATTATCCAGAATAGAATATGCCGGTCTGGGTGCTGAGGCAGGATTGGATGCCTCGTATTGTGCCGTTGTCACTTCTTCCACCACTGTGTTCTTACCGCCCAGCCTAAATATCTCTTTTGCAAATTCCGCCCAATGACAAGAACCTTCGCAGGTACCGTGAAACAGACCGTAATTCTCAGTGGGAAGCAAGTAATGAATAGCTTTTGCCAGTTCTTCCGCACTCGTAGGAGTTCCAAACTGGTCGTTGACTACCGTTATCCTGTCCATCTTTTCCGATAAATGTAACATAGTCTTAACAAAATTCTTACCTTCTCCATACAGCCACGCAGTACGAATAATAAAATAATCTTTCGCAAATTCCTTTACAAAGTTCTCCCCAGCCAACTTCGAAGTACCATAAACTCCTTTAGGACCGGTCGGATCAAACTCCGTATAAGGTCTGTTCCCATCTCCCGATAATACATAATCTGTGGAAACCTGAACGAGCTTTGCCCCTACTTGGGTTGCTGCAATGCTTAAGTTACGGGGGCCGATCGCATTAATTTTATATGCATTGTCAACATCCGTTTCACAAGCATTCACATTCGTATAAGCCGCACAATTAATAATAGCATAAGGCTTTACTTCCCGTACCATCTCCATTACTTTATCGATATTTGTAATATCCAACTCCGCCACATCCGTATTGATAAGTTCGATATCTGCAGTTCCTCTATATTGTTTATTAATGGCAATTCCTAATTGTCCGTTACTTCCTGTTACGATTACTTTTTTCATAATTTATAGTAATTCTCCTTTCCTGTTGCGTTTCATATCATATCTATATGATAAACCAGATTATTACCATAATACAACCCACTATCTAAATATGCAAGCAAACTTTCCTGTAATAATTCTGTAACTATTTCTGTAATAAATTCTTAAGATTTTTATGCATATTTTTCAGCTCTTTCTAGTGACTACACCAATATTATGTGCTATAATTTGCCTTGTGGTGCTTTTAATAAGGGTTTTTACACATTTTTTACCCATATGAAGCCCATTTTATTTATTGAAAGCGAGGATTATATTATGAAACGATTACAAGTCCTTCTTCTTATCGCTTTATCCTCCACATTGCTATTAACCGGTTGTGGAAAGAAAGAAGAAGTTGAAGAGCCTGTCGTTGCACAGGTGATTGAACCTCAGCCTGATCTTGGACAGGGCGGGGCGACTACCACTGAAGAAACATCTGTCGATGACGATGTGCCGCCCGAAGAGGGTATGGTGAGAAGCACCCTCACAAATGAATGGATTGACGGCGATTTAGAGGACATACGTCCTATTTCCATTATGGTTCCTAACGACTCCGCAGCATTACCTCATTATAATCTTTCCAAAGCAGATATTCTTTATGAATGTCCGGTAGAGGGAAGCATTACAAGAAGTATGGCTGTAATCAAGGATTGGCAGAAACTGGATCGTATCGGTAACGTAAGAAGCTGCCGCGACTATTTCGTATATTGGTCTTTCGAGTGGGATTCCATTTATCTTCATTTCGGCGGTCCCTATTACATTAACGATATCGTAGAAAAAGCGGATACCGATCATATTACAGGTTCTTCCTATGGGGATAAAAGAACGGATGCTTTATTCGAGGGAGCATTCTACCGCTCTACCGATAAAAAAGCGCCTCAAAATGCATATGCAAGCGCAGAGGGAATTGCTAAAGGTATCGACAAGTTCGGATATTCCAAAACATACCGCAACGGTTACTATAAAGCAGACCACTTTACTTTTGCTTCTTCTAAGTCACCGAATACTTTGGAAGCATACAGCGATTCCATCGTTGCAAAGAAAATCGATATGAGGCCGGCTTACCCTGTTACTAAAACATCTTTTACCTATAACGAAGAAGACGGTTTATATTATCGTTATATGTACGATAAGCCGGATGTAGATGCTGCTAATGATGAACAGCAGTTGTCGTTCAAGAATGTATTAGTACAGTTCACCTATCACGAGGTGAGAGACCAGAAAGGTTATCTCGCTTTCCAGGTACATGATACTACCAGAGACGGTTATTACTTCACCAACGGAAAAGGCATCCATGTAACATGGAAGAAAACTGCAGATTATGAACCTACCAAGTATTACGACGATAACGGAAACGAAATCGAAATCAATACAGGTAAAACCATGATCTGCATCGTGGAAGAAGGAGATTCTTTCGATGTGGACGGAACTTCTTTAAAGTCATCCGCAAAATAAAGATATGAAATTAATAAGTGATTAAAAAGAAAGAGGGCATCGCATCATCACTCTATTTTGGTGATTTTGCGACACCCTCTTTCATATTATAGGAACACGGTGTTGCAATAAATAGTCAGAAGACACTGATGAATCCTATTAATTTTCTACAGAAAGGCTGTCAATCTCATCCAACTCTTCTTTTGTAAATACCGTATTTCCCAATGCTCCAATATTATCAATAATTTGTGACGGTTTAGATGCACCAATTAAGATACTTGTTACGATACCATCGCGGAGTATCCAACTTAAAGCCATCTCTGCCAAAGTTTGCCCACGCTTGGACGCAATTTCATTGAGCTTGCTTATTTTGGTCAGGCGCTCTTCTGTCAAGGACGATTCGCTCAAAAACCGTCCGTCTGTCTTTATCCTACTATCTTCCGGAATCCCATGTAAGTATCGATTCGTTAACATCCCCTGCTCTAAGGGGCTAAATGCAATAATTCCCTTATTTAGTTTTTCTGAAGACTTTTTCAATCCATTTTGTTCAATAGTTCTGTCAAAAATAGAATAACGATTTTGGTTAATGATAAAGGGGCAATGTAAATCCTTTAAGATTGATGCAGCACTTTTCAAAGTTGCACCATCATAATTGGAAAGTCCCACATACAATGCCTTACCACTTGCTACAACCTGCGCTAACGCTCCCATAGTTTCTTCCAACGGCGTATTAGGATCCATTCTATGATGATAGAAAATATCTACATATTCTAATCCCATGCGCTGTAAACTCTGATCAAGACTTGCGACAATATATTTCCGGCTTCCCCAATTACCATAAGGTCCATCCCACATTTCATAACCGGCTTTTGTACTGACAATTAATTCATCGCGGTAAACCGCAAAATTCTCTTTAAGAATACGACCTAAGTTTTTTTCCGCACTACCCGGAGCCGGTCCATAATTATTTGCCAAATCAAAGTGAGTGATCCCATGATCAAACGCTGTAAAGCAGAGCTGCTTCATATTATCATAGGAAGCTGTATCTCCGAAATTATGCCAAAATCCCAGAGAAATGGCCGGGAGCAGCAATCCGCTGTTACCACAACGGAAATAGCTCATGGATTGGTAACGTGTCGATGATGCATTATACATTATATTCCCTCCTAATTCTTTTTACTTTACATAGTCTATCCCTTCAAGTATACTTGAAGTCAATATTTTTTGAAATGTTTTTGTAAAACGAATAAATTGAGTGAATAATTTGAAGTTATTTGAAGTTATCCAATAAAGATTCGGCAGGGAGGAAAATAAAATGGCAGAGTATGGTATTCGGGAAATATCTGAGATATTTCACTTGCCGTCATCAACTTTGAGGTATTATGAAGAAATCGGTATTCTCACAAACATTGCGAGAACTTCTTCCGGACAGAGAATTTTCACCGATGCTCATGTTAACCGCCTTAAAACGATATGCTGTTTTAAGAATACGGGAATGACAATCGCACAGTTAAAGAGTTTTTTCATTTATGAATCTGCGGAACAAGAACATATTGATGATATTATATCCCTTTTAAATGCTCAGAAAGAATATACCGTCGAGCAAATCAACCAGTTGCAGAGCGATTATGCTCATATACTTAGAAAATTACATTATTATGGGGATATTAAAAAAAGTCTGGAAGCAAATCAACCGCTTCCAGACTGGAAAGACTACAAGTATAAATCCTTTTTTTAAACTAAGTAGCTTCTTTTTAATTCTCTCTATTTTTTCTGCCGATTCCAAGGCGGTTTATTGCTGAGAAAATAGCTCTTACGGAGGCTCTTGTAATATTGGAACTTACGCCGACGCCATAAGTAACTTTTCCCCAATCCACATCCAGCAGGTGAATATAAGCTGCTGCCTGAGAGCTGGAACCGCTCTGCAATGCGTGCTCTTCGTAATCGAGTATCTTCATTTCTTCTCCGAGCACCTCTTGAAGTCCGCGTTTCACCGCATCGATAGGTCCGTTGCCCACTGCTTCGAAGACTTTCTCCACACCGTAATCAGTGTAAGTAACCGTAACCTTCGTATCGAATCGTGATGTGGTCTCTTCGCTTAAATCGTCCACCTTCAGCTTTCTGAAGTGAATCGGTTCCTTTTGCTCCAAGTACTCTTCTCTGAACTTCTCCATGATCTGATCAGGAGATACTTCTCCTTGCTTCTCCGATATATGTTGAATAGCGTTAGCGAATTCCTTATGCATTCCCTTAGGAAGCTTGAATCCAAAATAAGTATCCATAATAAAAGCTACACCGCCCTTACCGGACTGGGAATTAATTCTTACGATCGGTTCGTATTCTCTTCCGATATCCGCCGGGTCGATAGGCAGATAGGGTACCTTCCAAATCTTGCTTTCCCTTTCCTTCATAGCCTTCACACCTTTGTTAATCGCATCTTGATGCGAACCGGAAAAGGCTGTAAATACTAACTTTCCTGCATAAGGATGCCTGGGATGCACAGGGATTTTACAGCATCTCTCATAGATTTCTATACTTTCATTAATTCTCTCTATATGCAGCTTCGGATCGATTCCTTGAGAAAACATATTGTAAGCCACATTAAGCACATCTACGTTTCCCGTTCTCTCTCCATTTCCGAAAAGAGTTCCCTCTACGCGCTCTGCTCCTGCCAAAAGAGCGAGTTCAGTGCTGGCCACTCCTGTTCCTCTGTCATTATGAGGATGTACGCTTAGAATAATACTCTCTCTATTTTTAAAGTTCTCATTCATCCATTCTATCTGATCCGCATAGACGTTAGGCGTTGTCATTTCTACGGTTGAGGGCAAATTGATAATAATAGGCTCTTCCTTCGTTGCTCCCCATGTCTCCTGTACTGCCGTACAAATATCCAGGGCAAAATCAAGCTCAGTACCGGTGAAGCTTTCCGGAGAGTATTCTAAAATAATCTTTCCCGGAAAATGTGCAGCCCGCTCCTTTACCCACTTCGTTCCCTGTACCGCAATGTTTATAATTTCCTCACGGTCCATACCAAATACCACATCTCTTTGCAAGCTAGAAGTGGAATTATAAATATGTACGATCACTTGCTTACAGCCCTCAATCGCTTGGAAGGTTCTATCAATTAATTCTTCTCTACACTGTGTTAATACCTGCACTCTTACATCGTCAGGAATCATCTTACGATCTACCAGTTGACGAAGAAAATCATATTCTATCTGGCTCGCTGCCGGAAATCCAATCTCTATATCCCGAAATCCCAGCTTAATCAAATACTGGAACATCTCAATCTTCTCTTCTACCACCATAGGGTCAATTAATGCCTGATTCCCATCCCTCAAATCCACACTGCACCAGATGGGAGCCTTTTCCACTTCTTTATTCGGCCATTTTCTTCCCGGATAATCCATTACCGGATTACGTTCATATCTTGTATAATTTAACATAATGATTCCTCCCGCTTCTTTCCATCTGTATTGTTTTACATATATTCATCTATGAATAACATAAAAGCCGACTCCGAGAGTCGGCTGATTACCTGATTATGTAGATTATTCTCCGAGACCGCTTTCAATCGCCTGAACTAAAGCTTTTAATGCAATCTCTTCATCTTCGCCCTCACAGACAAACTCTATTTCGTCACCACACTTTACACATGCGCCCAATACGCTGAGTACACTCTTCGCATTTGCTGTATTCTCACGAAATGAAAATGTAATTAACGATTTAAACTGCATCGCCTCTTTACATAGGATACCTGCCGGTCTTAGATGTAGCCCTGTCGGATTCTTAATAACTACCTTTTGGCTTACCATATTTTCTCCTCCAATTTCATATGCTATTATAGCATTGCTATGATATTGCATGATAATCAAATAGCATTGCTTTTAATGAATGGCATACGTTCCACATATTTACTATACCATCTTTTCCCTTACTTCTCAAGTGCCTTCTTGGCTTTTCCAAGGACGTTGATGGCTGAATTGTAACGTAAGGGCACACGGTTAAAGCATACTGTTTTGAATGAGTTCAGCAAGTGCTTTTGCTTCCTTATCAATCTGTGCTTTATCCTTTCCTTCTATCATAACGCGTACCATAGGCTCCGTTCCCGACGGCCTGATAAGTACACGTCCTTCTCCGGCAAATGTCTTCTCCAACTTCGTAATCGCGTCAGCAACCTCCGGATAATCCATATAATTTTCTTTTTTGTGATTGGGTACCTTGGCATTAACCAGCGCCTGCGGCATCATTTCCATTATCTTAGATAACTCGGATAATGGTTTCCCAGTCTCCACCATAACCTCCAACAAATGAATTGCACTAAGAAGCCCGTCTCCTGTCGTGTTTTCATCCAAAAAGATAATATGTCCCGACTGCTCTCCTCCCAGATTAGCTCCCACTTCCTTCATACGTTCCAGCACATAACGATCTCCCACTTTCGTCTGCTCTATCTTGATATTATTTTTCTCTCCCATCAGGAAAAATCCAAGATTGCTCATAACTGTAGCCACAATCATTTTTTTTGCCAGCTTGCCTTTTTCCTTCATATGATTTCCGATAATAGCCAGAATCTGATCGCCATTCAACATATTTCCCAACTCATCTACAGCCATTAATCGATCAGCATCTCCATCAAAAGCAAGACCTACATTCGCTTTCTCATATACTACTCTTGCTTGCAGCTCCTCAATATGGGTAGAGCCGCAATTCGCATTAATATTTGTTCCGTCAGGATTGTTATGAATTGCCACAACTTCCCCGCCAAGCTCCTTCAAGGCTTCCACCGAAGTATAATAAGCCGCTCCTTCTGCGCAGTCAGCCACAATCTTTATACCACGGAAGTCTACATTGACAGCCTTGATGGAATGGTTGATATATTCCTCCCTGGCATCTGTACGATACTTAATCTTACCTACGCTGCTGCCGGTGGGAAATTTCACATCCTTCATCCCATTCTTAATCAACTGCTCGATTTCATCCTCTAGGGAATCGGATAGCTTATATCCATTGCCGTCAAAAAATTTAATACCGTTGAATTCCACAGGATTATGGGAGGCAGAAATCACAACTCCTGCATCTACCTTATATTTTCTCGTAAGATATGCGATTGCAGGCGTCGGAAGAACTCCTACATAGACGCAGTTCGCTCCCACGGAACACGCTCCTGCCATCAGAGCGTTAGACAACATATCTCCCGACATACGAGTATCACAACCTACCATAATCGTCGGTTTATGTTCGTTCTCTTTCGTAAGTACATACGCTCCTGCCTGCCCTAATTGCATTGCCAGGAACGGCGTCAATTCTTCATTTGCAACTCCTCTTACTCCATCTGTACCAAATAATCTGCCCATGTAAAACCTCCTGTTAAGTCTTGGCTATTCGTAACCGTTCAGCACCTTCACTGTTACGGCTATTCTTCTTTCTCTATCGTCAATCTTACCGTAATATTTTCACGTAAACTTACATTTTCCGGAAGATTAAAGGACAAGGGCACATCATAATGGCCTTCTGCCACCTCTTCAAGAATCCCACGTTCTAATAGCGTAGAAATATCCACACTTCCTCTAATATCTGCCGCATTAATTGCATTGATATCTGCAGCAAGCCCTACTACCTGAATGGGGAAGTCTTCCTCAAAGGTAGACACTGTAGCCTCATATCCTTCCGGTAAATTCTCAATAGCAATACTTCCCTTGGGAACAATAAAGTTTCTTCCGATCTCACGCTCAATGAATACTGTTACTGTGGCGCTTCCATTGAATGTCTTATCTCCCCACTCTACATTTCCGGGTAAATATTCCTTCAAATCTACTGTCGTTATAAGATTCTCACTCCGCCCTGTAACATCGAGAATCGTATCCGGAATCTCCAGAGTTGAGAGATTCTTAAGAAGACTCGCTTTACCGGCAAGTAATACTGACTCCGGGTCGCTGCTTATCACTCCGGTCACACGATAACCTTCCGCCGGCACCCCTGATGAGATAAAGTGTAATGGAATCTGTTTCGTAGCAAGTATTTCCACGTTGGTACGAACCATATTAATATTAAGATTTAATTTACTCTTAGATATTTCTGTTCCTTCCGCATCATAAAGCTTGATTTCCTCAACAGTTCCAATATCGCTGGTAAATCCGGTTACTGATACGTTGACTTCTGCCTTATTTATAGAAGATACGACAGACTCAGGGCCGGATACTCTTACCAAGTTCTGCTCCGTTGTCACATCCCCTATCATATAACCCGCCTCAACCTCCCCGGATACCGATGCCTTCAGGGCAAGAGATACGCTTTCTTTATTCTCGATATTTAATTTTACATTTTCAATACTGCCTCTTATACTGTCCAGATTATCATTGTATCGATTCGTGGCTAGCTTAATACTAATTGTATTCACATTGGTCAGTTCATTCATATCGGCTACTGCAACAATATTATCCACACTAATCGTATCGATAATAGATCTGGGCGCCACTACGACAACCGAATCGATCACATCGGTATTATCAAGCACCTCATATACCTTCCCCTGACTGGTAATCACTTCCGCATTCTTAATGACTACAGGAATATTAGAAAACTTACGTTCCGTTGCTGGATCGTTGATATTCGTAACAAGAAGCCATAATATGGCTGCGAAAAGGATAGAGCCCATTTTAAGACCCCAATTACTCATTAGGTTATTTTTCATTTTTTGCCCTTCCCTTCCAAAGCTTACGCTTCTTTTCTTCCAAAGGCTTATTCTGAATCATCGATAACTTTTCTTTCAGACTGTCTCCATCCAGATGGCGGTACAATGCTCCGTCATAGGCTACACTAATATTCCCGCTTTCCTCTGAAACAATAATGGTCATGGAATCTGTCGCCTCGGAGATACCTACCGCTGCCCTATGTCTGGTTCCTAATTCTTTACTCAGTTCCATATTATCGGATAGAGGTAAGTAACAGGTGGCCGAAACAATACGGTTACCACGTACAACAACAGCACCGTCATGGAGCGGTGTATTATGTTCAAAAATATTAATCAATAATTGGCTGGAAACAACGGCATCTACCTCTATTCCCGTTCTTTCATATTCGGCAAGAGACTGTGTCTGTTCCACTACAATAAGTGCTCCGGTCTTCACCTTTCCCATCTCTACAGATGCTTTTACAATCTCTTGAATTGTGCGGTCTGAAAAAAGTCCGAGCTCCGGCTTCCCGGATTCGAAAGGGAAAAGAGAAGAAATAATATTTTTACGTCCGAGTTCTTCCAAAGCTCTCCTCAGCTCCGGCTGTAGAATAACGATAATTGCAGTCGCTGCTATCCCTACTACATTTTGTGCAATCCACAGAATGGTATTCATTCTGAATACGGCTGCTATTAGCAAAAATATGGCGATTACTACAACGCCCTTCAACAAGGACCATGCCTTTGTATTCTTTATCCACACCAAAATATGGTACAACAAGAAGGAGATAATGATTATCTCCACAACATCTGTCCATCTAATACTGGGCATCCGCCTGAAATATGTGTCTAAAATCTCTGTAATTTGCCGCATCTTAACCATTCCAGTCTTTCATAATATCTACAAGCACCAAATGCATTTTATTTGCATTTTGCGCGCATTCTGTTGCTGTTCATGGTGAAGCCGTGAATAGTAACACCTTTTTACTTCCTCGGTGTGCTTCTTGTCTCCACCGTCCGTGTGCCTTGTGACGGCCGCGTCCTTTTCTGCGGATTGATTTGTTTTACTTTACGTTCCGGTGTTGCCACTGTTACCTTAGGCACCGCTTTCACATAATAATAATATTCATCATCCTCAAACTGTACCTTCTCCGTCCTGCTGTAATCTACATTGAATTCGAAGAATTGGATTACCACCGCTATTGCCGCCGAAAAGACAGTCCCGACAATTACGCCACCGATGGATACATTCGTATCGAACATCAAATCACCCACTAAAAGAACCATGACATTCACCAATGCACCCGCTGCAATAGCAATTGTCCATGAATGATCGATGGAAAGTCTTCGAATCAGATATACAATAATAATAGTAACCGAAAAAGCCGCCAACGTTACAATCATTCCTTCATTATTTAAAATACCATCAATTAAATACCTGAACTTTACAATTACGTCTTCTACTTCCATAGAAACCAAAGTCGCACTGCTTTCTCTTATGTAGGCGATCAGATAATAAACTACCACTCCGCATGAGACGGATATTACCGATGCAGGCGTTCCTACAAGTCCCATCGTAATAGGTATCACATAAGGTATTCGAAGCCAGAAACAAATAGGGGTAAAAACTACTACCAGCATATCCTTGGGAGAAAACCTAAAGTAAAGTAAAAACATAAGTAAAAAAAGTACTAAGGCTACAGCCGCACATTCAAAAGAAAGTGAATATAAATGTGCGAGCACGAGTGCCGCTGAAATCACGATTACAAAATTAGAGGGCATAAAAGAACACATAAGCGCCAACACCAATACGACCGCAATGTTATCAATTCTGCCCATATAGCCCAATTGGGCGTTAATCGCTAAAAAACAAATAAATGAAATCAAAAACTTAAATAATGGTGTTAAATATACTTCATATTTTCCATAAATCTTTCTTAAATATTGTTTTGCAACAAGTAATGATGTCATAATAATTTCCTCTCAGGCCTTATAACTCCTGCCTCATGTTTTATCATACATACCGCTGAGCCTGTTTAAATTACTCATATAAAGCTTCACTCTTTTCTTCGCCTTCGCGTAGCGGTAAGCATATATTGCATAGGAAATAATTGCATATATTCCTATTACAAACAAATACCTTATTAAAATAGATTTACCGAATTCAAACAAATCCATTTTATAAATATCAACCATAAATACTTCAAAATCATAAAAAATATACATTCCAAATACAATTCCAAATGCTATTGTTCCATATATTACTGACTTTAGCACCTGAAACCAGACATAATCTCCACGAAAATAGTTCATAACGGAAGAATTCTTCTTCCCTTCCGTTTCCTCATAAGATGCCATCTTCGTCATCAGAATAATTCTGTCTCTATTCAGCATTGTTCTCTCTCCTAACGATCAAGATACCTCATTTTAGCGTTGGCATCTTTTACTTCCTTTGTTTTGGGAACTTCCGGCACCGGCTCTTTCTTATAGGCAGACTGCAGATGACTCACCATACCTGACTTACATTTATCACAGAAGCGTCCGCTGCGAATTAATACACCACAATTTTCACACTCCAGCCCCGTTGCAGAATCTGCAGAAAACTCAAGCCGTTCTTCCTTCAGCCATTGCCTTATTTGCTGTGGCGTTACATCACACTCTTCTGCGACCTCGGCAATACCACAGCCTTTATGTTCCCATATATATTTTTTCACCTCTTGAAACTTAGCCTCTAGCAATTCCTTACATTGCGGACAAATAACCGGGCCCATTACATAATTAAAGAGTCTGTTACATTTTCTGCAATTGCGTACATCCATTTATCCTTCCTCCAATTTCATAGTCCTTTACCAATAGATAAAGCAGCATAATAAATATTTGCAACTCCCGCTTTGCGAAGCTTGAGTGCAACCGCATCAATGGTACTCCCCGTTGTATATATATCATCAATAATTACAATCGTATTTAATTCTACATCATTTCTATGGATTTTAAAAGCTTTTTTCAAATTATTTTGCCGTTCCTTAACGTTCAGATTCTTTTGCGGAGCCGTTTTTTTCTCCCTTTTTATAATATCTGTCCGCATGGGAATACCGGTATGCTCGCTTAGCCTTCTCGCTAATACCTCCGCCTGATTATATCCTCTCTTGTTCCTTCTCGATGCATGGATGGGGACCGGAACGAGAGCATCAGGCTTCCACTCCCTAAGATATCCTTTCAAATGCTTCGCCAGCTCCTCGCCGAAAAAGTCGGCATACTCCTGTCTTCCCTTATACTTGAACCGATAAATAGCCGATGACACACTTTTATATTCAAAAGGAGCTGTACCACTCTTATAATAATGCGGCCTCTTCGCACAATCATAACAATACTCATCTTCCTCTGCTGCAAGCTTCTTGCCGCACTTCATACAAACTGCCCCTGTAACATACGTAACCACACCTTTGCATCCTTCACAAATTAATTGTCTCGTCCCACCGACAACTTCATCGCAAATCGGACACCTTCTTGGAAAAATCAAATCAAGAAGCTTCCTCCATAAGTAAACAATCATATATGGCTCCCATCTGCGTGCTTTAGCACGCACACAAATTAAGATGTGTGAAAACGTTCTGCTATATAGCATCCAATTCCCGGATTCTCTCACACAAGCTGGTGTATCTCCTATTCTGGTTCTCATTTGCAATCATCTCATTCACCGTATGCCTACTCCCCAGAATCGTTACACAATTTTTCGCTCTGGTCACGCCTGTATACAGCAAATTACGATTAAACAGCATACGCGGTCCTGATAACAGCGGCATGATAACTGCGGGATATTCGCTTCCTTGTGATTTATGGATAGTCACCGCATAAGCCAATTCAATCTCATCTATCTGGTGGAAAGGATAGCGCACTCTTCTATGCTCATCGAATTCTACAATTATTTCCTGTGCGTAATCATTAATTTCCTTGATCACTCCGATATCCCCATTGAATACCCCCATTCCCCGGTCAATAGGAATCCCGTATTTGCTCACTACCTCCCATTCTATCTGGTAATTATTTTTAATCTGCATTACCTTATCCCCTACCCGGTACACACCTTCTGCAGAGGGATGCTCCACCTTGGAGCTATCGGGCGGATTCAAGTATTCTTGTAGAATTCCATTCAGAACGTCAACCCCAAGACTCCCTTTCCGCATAGGAGTGAGTACCTGAATATCATAGGGATTGGCATTCACATATGGAGGGAGCTTCTCACAGATAAGCTGTACCATATGCTTATAGATTACGTTCACATCGCTGCGCTCCAAAAAGAAAAAATCCTTACTTTTATTATTCAATTCTATCTGTTCACCCTTATTGATGGCATGGGCATTGATAACAATATCGCTTTCCTCCGCCTGCCTGAATATCTTCTGTAGCATAACGACCGGGAAACATTGACTATCAATCAGATCCTTCAATATTTGTCCCGGGCCTACTGAGGGAAGCTGGTTGATATCCCCTGCCATAACGAGCCTTGTCCCGGGCATTATTGCTTTTAACAACGACTGAAACAGATGAATATCGACCATCGACATTTCATCCACAATAATAACGTCTGCTTCTAACGGATTTTCTTCATTTTTTTCAAACTTCGCCTTTTTATTTTCTTCTGCTACCGCTCCGCTCAATTCCAACAGACGATGAATCGTCCGCGCTTCATATCCTGTTGTCTCTGTCATTCTCTTCGCCGCCCGTCCCGTAGGTGCCGCAAGAAAAATATCCATATTCTCTTGCGCATAATAACGAATAATTGTATTAATGGTCGTAGTTTTACCGGTTCCGGGGCCTCCGGTAAGAATGAATAAACCATTTTTAATGCTTTCTGTTACAGCCTTACGTTGTAATTCATCGAGTTCAATCCCTTGCTCTTTTTCGATGCTTTTAATACGGCTTCGAATTCTTTCTTCTTCCGCCGGAAGGAGCCCTTCCTCTTTGTGAATAGATATATTCAATTCATGAAGCATCTTGGCACAATTCAGCTCCTCATAATAATAAGTGGCGGCATATACCTTTTTCAGGTTCGTCTCCTCACCCGATGAAGGAAGCTTTATTACAATCTTCCTATCTATCGCCAAATTAAGAAGCTGCGGCTCTATCAATGCGCTTTCTACTCCAAGAAGCTCCGCTGCTCTTCTTAGAAGTATTTCTTCCGGCAGATACACATGCCCCTCCATCGTTGCCTGTAGGAGTACATACAACACAGCACTTCGAATACGATAGTCGGAATCTATATGAATTCCTACCTTATTGGCTATATCATCCGCAATTTTAAATCCTACTCCGGCAATATCCTCCGCCAACTTATAAGGATTTTCTTTTAATATTCCATAGATCCCCATTCCGTAGGTATTATATATTTTCATGGCAAGGGTACCGGAGATTCCATATTTCTGGAGAAATACCATAATCTCTCTCATATCCTTTTTCTCTTCCATTTGGAGGGCTATTTCCCGCGCTTTCCTCTCGCTAATTCCTTTTACTTCCGATAGGCGTTCCGGTTCCTCTTCAATAATACGGAAGCTATCTTCCCCAAACATCTTTATAATTCTAGCCGCAAGTGCTTCTCCTATCCCTTTGATAGCACCGGAACTAAGATATCTTTCCATACTCACTACATCATCGGGGGCAGTGATATGATAATCATCCACTTTAAGTTGTTTGCCATATACAGGATGATCCACATAATTGCCTTTCACTTCAAGCGTCTCACCTTCATCAATGGTTCGAAACACACCGACACAGATAATTTCTTCCCGCCCGCTCATCATATTCATAACCGTATAGCCATTTTCGCCATTCCGATATATAATATGCTCTACATATCCCTTTACGCTTTCCATCCATCTATTCCCTTTCAATTTTGCGTAAAAACATGCGATTATTATCTTAAAAACATATTTTTAATATACAAAAAGGCTGCTTTTTTAAGCAGCCTCGTCATTCAATAATCATCTTACAAATTATAATTTCTTTTCATCTGCTCATAGAGCATCTGTGCCAGACCAAGCCCTTCATTTTCAGTCGATGTGCTCGCCAAATCTTGTATCGCACCATCCTTGAAAAAGTCTACCAATGTATCGTTCGGGCTTGTCTTATCCTCCTTGAATACATCCACTGTTTTCTGCATTTCTTTGTAAATCTGTTCCATAAAATATGACTCGAACTCTTTACATGCTGCTAACAGTTCATCTTCTGAAGACTGAGAATAATCTTTCGTCTTGATGCGGCTATTCAGCTTAGAGGATGCTTGAGATGACAAATAACTCGTATATGCAGAAGAAACACCACTTCCAATATCCATATTATGTACCCCCTTCGTTCGTAACTGATTAGTTACCTTAACTGTTCCTTATCCTCGTAGCTTCACTAACGCTTCAGGTTATTCGCTTGCTGCAGCATCTCATCGGATGTCGTAATCGCTTTGGAATTCATTTCATAAGCTCTCTGTGCAACGATAAGATTCACCATCTCATCCGCAACCTTTACATTAGATCCTTCCAGATACCCTTGTACTACTTTACTCCTCGTAACGCCTACCGCCGTAGATTCATTGATTGCAGCTCCGCTCGCACCGGTCACCGCCCAAAGAGAATCTCCCTGTCTTTCTAATCCTGCCGGATTACGGAACTGATAGGTACCAATTGTAATATTGAGAGACTGTAAATTATTATTCTCATCGGGATAACTGAGCGTTCCGTCTGAACTAATGGCAATTCGATTCGTCATGAATCCACTGGACAGAAGAATACTTCTTCCCTGAGCATCCAAAACAGGATTGCCATCTGTTGTCGTGAGCATAATTGTATTTCCTGCCCCTAACGCCCATGTAAAATCACCGTTACGTGTATAATTAATTTCATCATTTTCATTTCTAACTGCGAAATATCCTTCGCCTTCAATCGCAAATGAGGTATTACTCTCCGAAGCAATCAGACTTCCTTGTGTAAATATCTGATTAATAGAAGCGTTACGCACACCTAGCCCTACTTGAGAAGTTACCGGCTTCGGATCTCCATTAGCCGTAGTCGTCTTAGTCTGTAATGTCTGGTATAGCAATGTTTTAAACTGTGCAACCTGTGATTTATAACCTACTGTATTCACATTCGCCAGATTATTGGCAATAGTGTCCACATTCGTCTGCTGTGCATTCATTCCGGTTGCTGCTGACCATAAACTTCTAATCATCTCTTATCCTCCTACAGCTTTCCAAGCTGGTTAACAGCAATTTCCAGGCTGCTATCGTAAGTCTGAATCACCTTCTGATTCGTTTCATAAGCTCTCGATACATTTATCATATTCGTCATCTCTGTAACTACCGAAATATTGGAGGTCTCCAGATATCCCTGATTTACCTTGGCTGTGGCATCTTGAAACCGATAGCCATCCACTGTCTGATAATAGTTCTCACCGAATTTCTCCAAATAATCATAATCTACAAAATCTCGAATTCGTATTGTAGTCACAGGAGAATTCTCATCTCCTTGCATAATATTGCCCGATGTATCCACTCTGAAATCGAGTTCAGGATCCAACCGAATCCGCGCTCCCGTAGTATTGATGACAAAATCTCCGTCATGGGTTACGAGATAGCCCTGTGCATTCATGGTAAAGCTTCCATCTCTCGTATATTTCGTAGAGGTCTCGCCCTCTCTATTCATATACTGTACTTCAAAAAAGCCTTCACCCGATAATGCCAAATCAAAAGGATTTTCTGTTCCCTTCACCGGTCCTTGAGAATAATCCGTGTAACCTTCCCCAATCTTTACCCCCAAGTTGTTTATGCCGAGTGCTCTCGCACTCCCGCGCCCTTCTGACATATCCTTAATCTTGAAAGCGAGCACATCATCAAAAGCCTGACTTGTCGCTCCCTCTTTCTTATAGCCATTCGTATTGGCATTGGCCAGATTGTTCGTAAGGACGTCCATTCTTCTTTGTTCATTTACCATACCTGTATAGGCAGTGTATAGACCCTTAAGCATTCAACTACTCCTTTATCAACCCTCAGTATTTTACGCTTCCCTTAATCTGTAATCGTTCAGTACCCTCACTGTTACCTTAATCTTCCTTATATCCCGCTAGAAATTCTACATATTTTCCTGTCCCGATAGCAACTGCTGTCAGCGGATCCTCAGCCGTCATCGTATTAATACCTGTCTTAGATGCAATTAAATCCTCCAGACCGCGAAGCAAACTGCCTCCGCCTGTAAGAACAATTCCTCTATCAGCGATATCCGCTGCAAGCTCCGGCGGCGTCTTCTCAAGCACACTATGAATGGTTTCCACAATCTGCGCCGTCGTTTCGCGAAGTGCCTCTTCTGTCTCTTCTGAGGATACTTGCACCGTTCTCGGAAGGCCTGTCACCAAGTTACGTCCCCTTACATCCATATAATCCACTTCAGAACGTTTGTATGCAGAGCCTATCTTTATTTTCAAATCTTCCGCTGTTCTTTCACCGATCAGCAGATTATGTTTCTTCCTCATATAACGCACGATGGCTTCATCAAAGTCATCTCCTGCTATCTTGATGGATGCACTCACTACCGTACCCCCCAACGAAATAACAGCAATATCCGAAGTTCCGCCGCCGATATCCACGATCATGTTGCCGCAGGGTTTGGAAATGTCAATACCTGCTCCGATTGCTGCTGCGATGGGTTCTTCAATAATGGATACTTCTCTTGCTCCAGCCTGGTAGGTTGCGTCTTCTACCGCCTTCTTCTCCACTTCCGTTACTCCACTCGGCACGCATACAGCGATGCGCGGCTTACGGAAGGTCTTCTTGCCCAGAGCCTTCTGAATGAAATATTTCATCATCTTCTCAGTTACACGATAATCGGAAATAACACCCTGTCTGAGCGGTCTTACCGCTACGATATTGCCGGGAGTCCTTCCAAGCATCAATCTCGCATCTTCACCAATCGCTCTTATCTTGTCCGTATCTCTGTCGAAAGCCACTACAGAAGGTTCCTTTAACACAACACCCTTTCCCCTGATATATACCAAAATGCTGGCTGTTCCCAAATCAATTCCTATGTCTGTGTACTGCATATATTTGAACCCCTTTCTTCTTATCCGCTTATGCTCAATATCTATCTTCATTTTTTATAAATTTTATAAACATCCTAAAGCTAAACACACATTGCTATTATACCTTAAAGATTATGATTTTCAAAGGGGTTTCCGAAAATTTTATAAAAAAATCAGACACAGCAAATGAAAGCGGTTCCTTCCGCTTCATTTGCCGCATCCATGCTTGTTATATTTTATATGATATCGGATGATTTTGTCGATTCCTTAAGATGTTTTTTATTCTTTTCATATCGTTCCAACATCTTTTTCACATAAAAACCTGTGTAGGACTTCTCATTTTTCGAGATTTCTTCCGGAGTTCCCTGTGCAATAACAGTTCCTCCCTTATCTCCACCCTCCGGTCCTATGTCTATAATATAGTCTGCCGTCTTAATCACATCCAGATTATGCTCGATGACCACCACTGTATTGCCGCCGTCTGCCAGTTTATGCAATATTTCTGTCAATTTATGAACATCCGCAAAGTGAAGCCCTGTCGTCGGCTCATCCAGAATGTAAATGGTCTTGCCGGTACTCCTTTTGCTCAACTCAGTAGCCAGCTTAATTCTCTGCGCCTCGCCTCCCGACAATGTGGTGGAGGGCTGTCCAAGTTTCACATAAGATAGACCTACATCATTCAGTGTTTCTATTTTTCGACGAATAGAAGGTACATTTTCGAAGAATCCTACCGCTTCCTCTACCGTCATATCCAGTACATCATAGATGCTTTTTCCCTTATATTTTACCTCCAGGGTCTCTCGATTATATCGCTTACCGCCACAGACCTCGCAAGGAACATAGACATCGGGGAGGAAGTGCATCTCTATTTTAATGATTCCATCTCCGCTGCAGGCCTCACACCTTCCTCCCTTTACGTTGAAGCTGAAACGACCCTTTTTATATCCTTTCGCCTTGGCATCCGAGGTGGTTGCAAACAAATCCCGAATCTGATCAAAAACACCGGTATAGGTAGCCGGATTAGAGCGTGGTGTCCTTCCAATCGGAGACTGATCGATATCGATTACCTTATCCAATTGATCGATGCCATCAATACCGGCGTGTTTCCCCGGAATAGTCCGCGCGCGATTCAAATCCCTGGCCAAATGTTTATACAGTATTTCATTGACCAAAGAACTTTTCCCCGATCCGGATACGCCGGTCACACAAGTTAACACTCCCAAAGGAATCTTAACGTTAATACCCTTTAAGTTATTTTCCTGCGCCTTTTTAATAAATAGTTCGCCCGTTTGTTCTCTTCTTTTCTCCGGAATGGGTATTTGTATTCTTCCGCTCAAATACTGTCCGGTCACCGATTCCGGTGTATCCATTACCTCTTGCGCATTTCCGCAAGCCACCACTTTTCCACCGTGAGAACCGGCACCCGGCCCGATATCCACAATATAATCGGCTGCCATCATCGTATCTTCATCATGCTCTACTACCAGAAGAGTATTCCCCATATCCTTCAGATTGCGCAATGTATTGAGCAGCTTATCGTTGTCACGTTGATGAAGTCCGATGCTCGGCTCATCCAGAATATAGCAAACACCTACAAGTCCCGAGCCGATTTGCGTTGCCAAGCGAATTCTTTGAGCCTCTCCTCCGGAAAGTGTTCCTGTGGCTCTTGAAAGAGAGAGATAATCCAATCCTACATCGATGAGAAATCCTACTCTTGCTTTTATCTCCTTAAGTACCTGTTTACCGATAAGCTCCTGCTGTTTTGTCAATTCCATTCCGCTTAGAAACTGATGCAGACTGCCGATGGAGAAAGAAGTGATTTCATAAATATTCTTGTCGCTGACTGTAACTGCTAAGGCTTCTTCCTTAAGTCTCATTCCCTTACATTTCTTACAGGGAGTAATGTTCATAAAGGTCTCATACTCCTGCTTCATCGTCTCAGATCCCGTTTCACGGTAACGACGTTCCATGTTCTTAACAAGACCCTCGAAGGCCACCGGATATACACCCTCTCCTCTATGACCTTTATAATGCACATTCACCTCTTTACCGTCTGTGCCTTGAATTAATACATACTTCACTTTATCTGAATACTTCTCATATGGCGTATCCAGATCAAATCCATACTCTCTGCACAACGCCTGCAATACCGCATTTGTAAAGCTTCCCGGATCGCTGCAGGACTGCCAGCCCATCGCTTTAATCGCTCCCTGCTTGATACTCAGGCTTTTATCCGGAATCATCAAATCCACATCGAATTCCATCTTGTAGCCGAGTCCAAAACATTCCGGGCAGGCACCGAAAGGATTATTAAAGGAAAAACTTCTTGGCTCTATCTCACTAATACTCACTCCACAGTCAGGGCAGGAAAAGCTCTGACTGAAATTCATCGGCTCACCCTCCAGAACATCCACAACTAAAAGCCCCTCTGCCAACTCCAAAACATTTTCTATAGAATCAGTCAAACGCCTTTCAATTCCAGGCTTTACAACAAGCCTGTCCACAATTACTTCAATACTATGCTTTATATTCTTATCCAGTTTAATCTCTTCCGACAGTTCATATAAATTACCGTCCACGCGCACTCTCACGTATCCGCTTCTTTTAGCCCTGTCGAACACTTTCGCATGTTCGCCCTTACGCCCTCTTACCACCGGCGCCAAAAGTTGAATTCTCGTTCCTTCCGGGAGTCCCATAATCTGATCTGTCATTTGATCCACAGTCTGTTTTCTTATTTCCTTTCCACAGCAAGGACAATGCGGAATACCGATTCTCGCATAGAGCAAACGAAAATAATCGTAAATCTCCGTAACCGTTCCCACCGTGGAACGAGGGTTGCGGTTCGTCGATTTCTGATCGATAGAAATCGCAGGCGAAAGTCCTTCTATCTTCTCCACATTGGGCTTCTCCATCTGCCCGAGAAACTGCCTTGCATAGGAAGATAGGGATTCCATGTATCTCCTCTGCCCTTCGGCATAAATTGTATCGAATGCCAGAGAGGACTTTCCCGACCCGGATAAGCCCGTTAAAACTACCAGCTCATTTCTGGGAATATCCACATCTATATTTTTCAAGTTATGTTCACTTGCTCCCCGTATTTTAATATATTCCCTTCTGGGGAGCATTTTCTTATTCTCGCTTTCCATCTCCGTTAGGCCTCCCTATCGCTTCTTTCCATGTATTCTTATGGTCAGCGCAGTAAATGCGCAGACCTATTAAATAATTAATTTCCTTTATCTTCATCATCTAAAGATGCCAATTGTTTTTTCAGCTCTACCATTTTATCGCGAAGCTCCGCTGCCGCTTCGAAATTCAAATCTGCAGCCGCCTGCTTCATTTTCTTCTGAATATCTCCGATTAACTTCTCTAATTCCTTCCTGTTCATGGATTCAGGATCTTTTTCGAATTTAAGCTCTTCTTTGGCAATCGTCCTGGATATGCTGATTAAATCCCTTACCGCTTTCTTAATAGTCTGCGGTGTAATTCCATGTTCTTCATTGTACTTCTGCTGAATCTCGCGACGGCGCTCTGTCTCCGTAAGAGCAGCCCGCATAGAATCTGTTATGACATCCGCATACATAATAACATGCCCCTGTGCATTTCTCGCCGCACGCCCTATCGTCTGTATCAGGGAAGTCGCAGAACGAAGGAAACCTTCCTTATCCGCATCCAAAATAGCTACCAATGATATCTCAGGAATATCCAGTCCTTCCCTCAGCAAGTTAATTCCTACCAATACATCAAAAACATCCAGACGCATATCACGAATGATTTCTGCCCGTTCCAACGTATCGATATCGGAATGGAGGTATTTCACCCGAATACCAACTTCCTTCATATAATCAGTTAAATCCTCTGCCATACGCTTCGTCAGCGTAGTGACAAGAATCTTATTCTTTCTCTCCACTTCCTTTTTCACTTCTGAAATGAGGTCATCGATCTGCCCTTCCACCGGACGTACATCCACCTCAGGATCTAAAAGTCCTGTAGGGCGAATAATCTGCTCTGAACGTAAAAGTTCATGTTCCCCCTCATAAACAGAGGGCGTTGCAGAAACGAACAGAAGCTGATCAATATGTCCCTCAAATTCCTCGAAATTAAGAGGACGGTTGTCCAGCGCCGATGGAAGACGGAAGCCGTACTCCACCAAGGTAGTCTTACGGGAACGGTCTCCTGCGAACATCCCCCTTATCTGGGGAACTGTCATGTGGGACTCATCAATAATAATTAAATAATCATCCTTAAAATAATCCATAAGCGTAAGAGGGGTGGCGCCTGCATCCATGCCATTCAAATGTCTGGAATAGTTCTCAATACCGGAACAGAATCCGGTCTCCCTCAACATTTCAATATCGAAGTTGGTACGTTCTGAGATGCGCTGGGCTTCAAGCAGCTTATCCTCTCCCTTAAAATAACGCACCCGCTCCTCCAGCTCCGCTTCTATATTCTTACATGCATCACCAATCTTCTCCGGAGATACTACGTAATGAGAGGCCGGGAAAATAGCAATATGATCTAAAGTTGTATGAACCTGCCCGGTTAGGGGATCCGTTTCAGCAATCCGCTCTACCTCATCGCCGAAAAACTCTACCCTTATCAGATAATCGCCCCCTTGTGCCGGGTAAATCTCCACGCAATCTCCCCGTACACGAAAACATCCTCTCGCAAGATCCATATCGTTCCTGTCATATTGTATCTCGATCAGCTCCCGAATTACTTGGTCTCGATCCTTCGTCATTCCCGGACGTAGAGATACGATCATCTCCTGATAATCATCGGGGCTACCTAAACCATAAATACAGGAAACGCTGGCCACTACAACCACGTCTCTTCTCTCTGTTAAAGATGCTGTCGCGGATAAGCGCAGCTTGTCTATTTCTTCATTAATAGAAGAATCTTTGGCAATATAAGTGTCGGAGGAAGGGACATAAGCCTCCGGCTGATAATAGTCATAGTAGGATACGAAATATTCCACCGCATTATTCGGAAAAAATTCTTTGAATTCTCCATATAATTGCCCTGCTAATGTTTTGTTGTGGGCTATAATAAGAGTGGGCTTATTCAGCGCCGCTATAATATTCGCCATCGTAAACGTCTTGCCCGAACCGGTGACACCGAGCAAGGTCTGGAATTGATTGCCCTGTTTAAATCCCTCTACCAATTCAGCGATTGCCTGAGGCTGGTCGCCGGTAGGAGCATATTCCGACACTAATTGAAAATGATCCATCGAATTCTCCTCCACGGAAAAGTTATCTGTTATCTGTCCGCTTTCTATTCTACCACAAAAAATAATGAAAGTACAGAACAAATTAGAACATTTGTTCTGTACTCTTTTACGTTTATATTTTTATTTTATACAGTTTTATAGCTTATGATGCAGATGCAGAAATTTTCTCGGTAATAATTTCCTTCGCCCGCTCCAACTGATTATCATATCCATCATTATAATATCTGTCGCCGTCGAATTCATACACCTCATCAGGCTCAATACCAATACCGTGAATGTTATTGCCATTAGGGGTAAAATAGGTACTCACTGTAAGTTTAAGCGCTGTTCCATCGGATAAGGATAAAACTCTTTGGACAATTCCTTTTCCAAAGGTGGTAGTTCCCACCAATTCGCCCAAATCATAATCCTTGATGGCTCCTGCCAATATCTCCGATGCGCTGGCCGAATACCCATTAATCAACACGACAAGAGGTAAGTCGAATACTTTCGTTCCATCGCTGGAATATTCTGTTCGATTTCCTTCTCTGTCCTCTGTATATACAATTAAACCTTTCGGAAGCATCTGTCTGGCGATCTCCGTCACTGTATTCAGATTACCGCCGGGGTTCGAACGCAGATCGAGAACCAATCCTTGCATTCCCTGTCCCCGCAATACCGCCAAAGCTTCTGTAAATTGATCCAGCGTAACGTCATCGAATTCTGTAATCTGCAGATAACCGATATTGCCGTTATGCATCTCATATTTTACCGTAGGACTTTCTATCTTCCTGCGCTCAATATCGAATTCCAGATAATCATTTTCCCCTTCTCTATAAATGGTGAGATGCACTGTAGTCCCTTCCAGACCTTTGATTTTAGCCACAACTTCTGAAAGCTCCAGCTCCCCCATATCCTCTCCGTCCACCTTATAGATAACATCTCCGTCACGAAGCCCTGCTTCCTGCGCCGGGGTTCCTTCGAAAACTCCGCTTATATATGCGAGCCCGGTCTCTTCATCTATACCTACATAGGCACCGATACCGTAGTAAATTCCTTCCGTCTGCTCCATAAGCTGTTTCACGTCCGCTTCCGTATAATAAGTGGAATAAGGATCTCCGAGAGAAGCTACAACCCCTTCATACATTCCATCTATCATAGTCTGCGTATCCACATCTTCCTCATAATAGTAGGTGGAAATGGCCTCTTCAATAGCACGAAGCTTCGACATTGTTAAGTCACTCACGATTTCTTTCGGCGATGACAGGTCCGCATTGGAAACTTCATTCGCTTCTCTTAGCTGATAAATCGTATAAATCTGTCTTACCGTAAAGATACAACTCGCAATCAGAAGGCTGAGAAGTACACCCGTAAAAATACCACTAAGAAAACCACTCCGCTTCCTTCCTTCCGGGTTCCTTTTTCTTTTCTCTTTTGAATTTGAGTTTGAATCGTTATTTAGGTTATATTCCATTTCCATCATCTCCAATTATTTTGTTACCGTTCATGACGAAGCCGTGAATAGTAACATTTTACGTAACTATTCAGTAGGTCTGCGCATTTACTGCACTGACCGTACGATAACATCGAATAACAAGTAAAAATCCCATCACCGAAGGTGATTTGAAATGGATTTTTGCTCGTAACTGGGCAGGTACTGAACAGTTACCATTTTACTTACTTAAGTAATTCCAAGGCGAAACATAGCTTCCATTCAAACGCACGCTGAAATGGAGATGGTTGCCGGTCGAACGGCCGGTGGAACCGACCGCAGCAATCTTTTGTCCCTTCGTTACGAAATCCCCCTTTGAAGCATAGAGTGCAGAAGCATGCATGTAAATCGTATATAGCCCATCACCGTGATCTATCATAATATAATTTCCCATAGAACCGCTATAATCGGATGCTACTACATTCCCATCATAGGCTGCCACAATCGCGGAACCTCCGGGTGCAGCCATATCTACCCCGTTATGAAATTGAGGAACTCCCAGAATAGGATGAATTCGATTGCCGTAATCATCGCTTATCCTTGAATAGGAAGGTGCCGGCCATGAAAACATACCGCCATCGTACTTTATTCCATTCTCTTCCGCAAGCCTTGCCTTCTCCTCCGCCACTACCTTTTCCAAAGCGGCAATCGTTGCATTTTGATCTGCAATATCTGCTTCATATTCGGCAATAGCCGCTTCTTTATTCGTAATATCCGTGGATACTGCTGTTATCGTCTGCTGTTTCTCATTAATTAAAGCATTAAGTGACGCCTCTTCCTTCTCTACACCGGCTTTGGCTTCCTCCAGATACTCTCTATCTTCCTCTAATTGCTCTTTATACAATTCAATCAGCTTCCTCGTAGCCACATAATCATCCAGCATCTTGCGGTCATAAGAGGAAAGCAATTCGATGTACTCCGCTTTATTTAACATTTCGCCAAAAGTAGAGGAAGAAAAAAGCAGCTCCATGTATAGGTTATCACCTTTCTCATACATGAATTTAATCCTCTTTTTCATGGCTTCGTATTGATTCTCCTGATCTGCAATCGCTGCTGTAAGCTCTTCCTCGGTCAGTGCAATTTCTTCTTCTTTTTCTGCTATTTTCTCCATTAAATCAGCTATTTTACTCTGAACAGTAGTAAGTTCTCCATCCAGTTTTGTCACATAAGCAGTAAGATTATTTTTCGATGCTTCCAACTCTTCCTTTATCTTCTTAACATTCGTAAGGTTCGATTGCAGTTCTTTTTTCAGTTGCCGCGCACTTTCGATTTCATCTTCCTTCTGCTTAATCGCCTCATTTGTAAGCTCGGAAGCCTTCACTCCCATCGGTCCGGGCCATACGGCCGGAACCACCAGAGCAGCTAATAAAATGCAAAGCAAAGCGCACAGCATCCTCTTCCACTGTTTCATAGTCAATATTCCCTATACTCTTAAGTGTTTTCTGACAGTTGCGATACTTCCTAGAAAGCCGATACCGACACCCATCAGAACAGATACAGGAGCCAGTGTATTGAAAATCACCTCTACCGGTAAAAAGTTCAAAAGTTGTGACAACATAGCAAATCGCTCTGCCACATAAACAATGATATTGTTGTATATGAAATATATTAACCCGAGTGGGATGAGAGAACCGATTATGCCAATTAGCATTCCCTCAATGACAAAAGGAGATCGAACAAAAAAGTCAGTCGCTCCTATATATTTCATGATGTTAATCTCTTCTTTTCTAACGGAAATTCCTATCGTTACTGTATTGCTGATAAGGAATATAGATACCGCAAAAAGAATACCGATAATTCCAATGGAAACATAAGCAATTAACGCATTGATCCCGCTTAAAGTCGTAGCCGTTATCTCAGATTTATTAATTCTCCGTATTCCCTCTACCGATTCGAGGTAAGTGACAAGAGCCGGCTGGAGAGAAACATCATTTAAATAAATCTCATAATGAGAAGAGTTCTCCAGCGGATTCTCCGTAAATCCATCTGCATATTCTCCCAAATAATCTTCTTTGAAGCTTTCCCAGGCATCTTCTGCCGAAACGAACTCGAGATTGGCAACTTCTACTCTTTTCGAAATCATATCACCAATTGCGGATACTTTCGCATCATCAATTCCCTCTTCAAAAAATACGGTTACAGATACGCCTTCCTCCGCCGTCTTCACAATATGCTGGAAATTAGTAATGATTGCATAAAACAGGCCAAAAAGAAACAGACATGCACCAATAGTCGCAATGGATGCCAAAGAAAACCATTTGTTTCTTATGATATTGCGAAATCCCTGTCCAATCGTATAAAAAAACGTATTAATTCTCATCGATATAACCACCTTTTTCTTCGTCGCTTACAATGATTCCTCTCTTCATTGTAATAACTCTTTTCTGCATGGAATTCACGATTTCTCTATTGTGTGTTACAACAATAACTGTTGTTCCATTCTCATTAATCTGTTCCAGAAGCTTCATAATCTCCCATGAATTCTTAGGATCCAGATTACCGGTGGGTTCATCGGCAAGCAGTATCGTCGGCTTATTCACAAGCGCTCTCGCCAGAGCAACTCTCTGTTGCTCTCCTCCTGAAAGCTGTCTTGGCTTCGCCTTATATTTTCCTGCAAGCCCTACCATTGCAAGAATACTCGGTACATTTCTTTTTATATCTTTATTGGATACCTGAATAATACGCTGTGCAAACGCTACATTTTCGTATACATTCCTATCTTTTAACAGTCTGAAATCCTGAAAAACAATACCAAGATTTCTTCTGAACTTGGGGATTTTCCTATGTCTGACCTTCACAAGATCATATCCCATCACATTAATATTCCCCGAAGTCGGTGTCAGTTCCCTAAGAAGAAGCTTAATCAGAGTAGATTTCCCAGAACCACTATCACCTACAATAAAAACGAACTCTCCTCTATTAATATGTAAGGTGACGCCATTTAATGCCGGCGCGCCTGTCGCATATGCCTTGCTGATATTTTCAAGAGTAATAATTTCATTCCCAAGGTCAGCCTGTTTCTTCCCTCTTCGTCTTTTTCTTTCTTTATCCACCAAAGTTATTCACCCACCTAATTATTTTATCCCGTAGTAATATCAATATTCAAAAGTTTCCATATATTTCATATACTTCACGACCATAAGCGCAATCTTGAAGGTAATCGCATCCTCAAAGACACGCAGATCCAGCCCTGTACTCTTTTGCAGCTTGTCCAATCGGTAAACAAGTGTATTCCTATGAATGAACAGCTGTCTCGATGTCTCCGACACATTCAAGCTGTTCTCAAAGAACTTATTAATGGTAGTAAGAGTTTCTTCATCGAAATCATCCGGACTCTTCCCTCCAAAAATCTCTTTAATAAACATCTTGCAAAGAGGAATAGGAAGCTGATAAATCAAGCGGCCGATTCCAAGTTCACTATAAGCAATAATATCCCTTTCATTAAAGAATATCTTACCTACATCCAGCGCCATCTTCGCTTCCTTGTAAGAGCGGCTCACCTCTTTAATCTCATTGACTGTAGTACCATATGAGATCCTAATGTTATTCATTCCTTCTTTCACCAAATAACTTTCCGCATGTCTGGCCGTCTTATCGATTTCCTTGCTACTATCCCCTTCCGATAAGTCCTTTACTACTATAACATTATTTTCATCGACTGCGGTAATGAAATCTTTGCTATTATTTCCAAAATATGTTCTCATCAGTTCCAGAACATTGCTGTCTTTTCCGTTCTCCGTCTCGATAATCATAACAACTCTCTTACCATCTGCCTGGATATGAAGCTTTTTCGCACGGCTATAAATATCCACCAAAAGCAAGTTGTCCAGTAAAAGGTTCTTAATGAAGTTATCCTTATCGAAGCGCTCCTTATAAGCGATTAAAAGCCCCTGTATCTGGAAAGCCACCATCTTGCCAACCATATATACATCTTCACCCGCGCCTCCGGCAATTAAGATATATTCGAGCTGCTGCTCATCAAAAATTTTAAAATATTGATACCCTTGTATCTCCTGTGAATCCGCCGGTGAAGAGGCAAATTCAACAGACGGTGCACTGCAGCTTTCCATTCCTGCAGTTGTAGATGCAATCTCCTTGCCATCCACGTCCATTACACATAATTCCACTCTGGTAATTGCTTTAAGACCCTCAATTGTGTTTTGTAGTATTTGATTTGAAATCATTTCCCCACTCCTTCTTTTTTAGCTTTATATACAATTTATACAAAGCATAATTTAGATAGAAATCTGTTTTTTCTACACCCACTTTCTATCTTAATTTAAAACTACAAAAAAATCCATACTAATTCTTGACTTTTTTGTGTATTTTTTATGTCTTTTATAATATAAACACTTTTTATTCCCTCGTCAACTTCCACAAGCAAAATAAAAGTGTGCTTCCTATTACATAAAAAAGGCAGACTTGAAACTTTTCCATTTCAAATCTGCTCACCGATTCTTTTCATTTTCTCCATTGTATCTGTTCACACGTTTATGGAACATCTTCTTGTAAATTCGGCTCACTGCTTTCTTCTGTAAAGATTCACGATGTTCTCCCAACTTCATATCGCGTGAAATCCCGAGCCATACTTCGGCGTTAATATACGGCTTTGCATCTTGCATCCACTTTTCCTGCATTCCCCAAGGCATCCTTGAGATAATGACCGAAGGAGCAATATCGTTAATATTGTTCACAACATCCTCTACCTTCCGAGTCGACCCATCAATAATCTGAAGGCCACTGATTACAATTCCCCTCTGGAAATCCTTCAATTCACGCTTCAGATTCTCTATATCCTCCGGCGAATCGGAAAGTAAATATACAGTCTGGGCATTTCGCGCAATTCGTCTTAAGAATTCTTTCAAAAAAACGAGATGTTCCACTTCGTACAAACGACTTTTGGAATCAATCTTTGCTACTCGCAAGATATCGGCTTCTCCACACAGCGTCATATCCATGGATTCTATCCGTTCCTTTTCGCATTCATCTTTTCCTGCCAATATGAGCATTGGTGTCGTCACATAAAGAATTGTACTGAGCGCACCTTTTTTCATAAAACTATCCACCAGAAAAAGCGATTCCTTGAGAGAATAATCGGTAAGTGTAATTCCTAAAATATCCATTTTCTGCATATCTTCACCATCATTTCTCCATATGCTCCAAATATAATTCCCCGGCAATATCTTCCGTCTTTTCCCGACTTGTCAAGTATAGCAAAAATATGATATACTTGCAATATTAATATACATAAGAATAACAACTACAATATACGGAGGTGGTAATTATGGATATTCCTGCATTATCAATGTCACTTGCACAAGTGCAGACAATGTCTGATGTAAGTGTTGCCATGCTTTCCAAGTCATTAGACAGCATGGAATCTGTCGGTGGTGAAATGGTGGACATGATGAAGTCCTCCATGGAATTATCGGTAAATCCCGCCATTGGCGGAAATATTGATTTATTTGTATAGTGTATAATATTTTAACAATATTATACTGCGCCGAGCAAAGCGAGTGTGCAAGAAACATATCTTGTCCGCTTGCGGACAAGGTATAATTCGTAACAGTGAGGCTACTGAACTGTTACATAGATTCTATCACTATATGACAAAATCAAGACTCATATAGAAAAGTGCCAGAACAATTGCTACTAAAAGCGGCACAGTAACCATAGGATTACCTGTTTTATTCTTCCTATCGGCCCACACAGCGCGGAGATTTTCTTCGCGCTTTTCATTTTTAGCAATCCACGCGAGCACACAGCCCGCTAAGGTTGTCGTCACGGCTGCAATGATGAGATAAGCACTAATTGCCATAACCATCATATCCGTAGTAAATCCCGTCTGCATCTCTTCTAAACTTCCCCCACCCATAATATCGTATAAATACATAAGACACACTTGCTGAGAATTGAATATGATATGGAACAGAATGGAACTCCACAGGCTGCCCGTAGCTTCTACAAGAAGCGCGAGAATCATACCGATTACGAGCGCGTAAGCCGCCTGGTTAAAATTCATATGCATAAGGGAAAACAGGCACGCCGACAACAAAAGTGACATAAACGTTGTTCCCGATTTCTTATAGCCCTGATAGATAATACCCCTAAAAATCAGTTCTTCACTGAATGGACCTAAAATACCAATAATGAAAAGCATAACAAAAAAGGGGACTCCTAAGATATCCCCACTAATTGCTGCTACCGTGTTATCCACAAATAACATGGAAATTGCATTGATTACAGTAGTCAAAGGCATAGCCAGAAACGTAAAAAGAATAATCATCAGCACCGAAGATATCTTTATCTTTCGAAAACCGGAAAGCTTAATGAGATTTTCTCCGGAAAGCGCTACACCAATAAGAGCCGGAGCCAGCACGATTATCTGACTAAATATAAAGTTAGGCACGATTGACAATGTAAAAAAAGGACTTACCATTCCAAGCAGTACAACGACCACAATATGGATTAAAATTATTGCCAGGAAAATCCTATTTACCTTTTTACTGTTCATTTACTATCCTTATCCTAATTCTCCATCATAAAGTTAACTAATTTCGTAATATCTTCCGGCTCATAAGCAATTAACTCAAGCTCTGCAATCGTTCCATCAGAGAAAATATTCGCCATAGATACATACTGAGAAAGCTTAGACTTCAGATTCAATCTGTCTCCCTCTCCCGTTACCAATTCCACCTTACCTACACAGCTATCTACTACTTTAAAGAACTTATCAATATCTCTAATATTTTGTACTTTCATTTTATTCTCCCTTCTAATATTAAGTCTTTTATTGTAACTGTTCCACGTATTCTCACGGTCAGCGCAGTGAATGCGCAGATCTATTGAATAGTTATTACATCATGATTATACTTATTTTACAGTGAATATGCAAGCTAATTATCAGATAACGTTACTATTCAGCCTACGGCTTCCTAGCAACAATTTATGCGCAGAAATACTCCATAGCAGTATTTCGCGCTTGCCAAACTCGGGTTTTCTATGATCTTCGCTCACCAAAACACCTCGCGGTGTTGATGGCTGAACTGTTACCAGATAACCTATACGTCACATTTTTTTATATAACTATCACCGATCGTTATCTTGCCTTCCTTCAGCAGTCGTCCCACCGCACGCTTGAACTCATTCTTACTCATATCCATTTCTCGTTTAATAGTCTCCGGATCCGCTTTATCATTAAAAGGAAGCTCGCCTCCTCTGCTCTCAATTACTTCCATGATCTGATCCGCATCGGTACCGATCTGAATATATGCCTTCTCACGAATGCTAAGATCGAGTTTCCCGTCTTCCTTCACACTTGCGACCCTCGCAGTCACAATATCCCCTTCGCGAACCGGTCCGTACATCTCTTTTACAGAAATCAAGCCCGAGTATTTATCATCTACCGCTACAAAGGCACCGAACTCCCTACTAATCTCATAAACACGCCCGGTAACACGATCATCCTTTTTATAAGGACTATTCGTATCCAGATAATGATATACCTTCATCGTCGCACACAGTCTGTTGCTCTTGTCGATATAAAGCGCCGCCAGACATTCTTCGCCCTCTCGCACCTGCCAAGTCTGTTCCTTGAAGGGAAGCAGCAATTGCTTCTCGAGTCCCCAATCCAAAAAGGCACCGATCCTAGCTACCTGGGCTACTTTCAAAAGAGCTACCTCTCCCAAAGTAAGTGCCGCCTCTCTAGTCGTAGCAATGAGCCGGTCGTTAGAATCCCTGTATATAAACACCCGTACGGTATCTCCGATTTCAGTTCCTTCAGGAACCTGCTTTTCCGGAAGAAGTACCCTTTCTTCCGCATTTTCACCTTCTGTCGCAAGGTATACACCAAAATCTACTTTTTTTACAACTTCCAGGTTCTGTATCTCTCCCAATTTTATCATATCTCTATCCGTATTCCTTTCAGACCTGCCGGTTCTACCGACACAAAAATTCCGTAATGCAGTAAGGCTGCCCCTCTTCATTATTCAACGCAATCAGACAGACTTCCTCCTCCGGCATGTATACCTTCGGCATAATAATATCGCCGAGATGGGCCTGTTGCTTATATTCTGCCCGCATTTGCCATATACTAAACCCCTCCGGTAAATATTCCATAGCCATCCGTATGTATTGACCATTGTTCACATGGAGATTCGTATCGAGGTGGTGCTGCCTTACTTCCAGATTCTCTCTAAGCTCCCCCTCCATCCGGGGAAGGGCTATCTTGCGGGGTGCATAATCCATCGTAAGCCTCTCTTCCAGAACATAGGCATCTTGCAACTCCTTAGGAATTCTGGCGGGACGCATATGCTCCATATCCATTAGTGTCCATACCGTATTAGCATAAGCAAGCCGCTCTCCGCTCTCCGTTTCCATCAAAAAGTTACGGCATCCCATAAAACCTTTGAATTCATAAGGTGCCGTTCCGATAATCACCTTCTCACAAAGTACCGGATACCTCTTGACAACAATCTGCCATGCCGACAAAAGCCATGCCATCTGTCTATCCACCAAATATTTCAGTCCTACTCCAATTTCTTCGGAATGAAATGTCGAACAATCCTGAAAATAATTCAAAAGCGCTTCCAGAGATAACTTTCCTTCGCTGTCCACCTCACTGTAGCGTATGCGCCCGTCAAATTTATACATCCACCATTACCACCTTATCTTACCATACATTATTACGGTCAGCGCAGCAAATGGGCAGACCTACTGAATAGTTATTTCGTATTAATAGTTTAATTATATCACAGGACAACTCGCCTTTGCAAACGTTCCCACTTTTTTGATAGCGTAAATTTACTGTAGGATTTAATTGGGTAGAGAATCCCCTTGATGTGTTTTAGATTTAACCTCTTTTCACAATATACCTACTTTCTATTCTTTTTACAATCCCCAAATGTGGTTTTTAAAATAAGCTATCTTTTTCACTTCTGGAAAGGGAATGCTATGAGTTATCCTTTCTACATAGCGTTGTTCCTCTGTCAGTCGCTTGCTTTCCGATCGAAACATCTCGCTGCTTAAATAGATTCTTTCTTCTGTACCCACTGCTATGGGCAACTCCTGCTTTTGCATTCTCACCAACTCCAACATATTTCCTTTGTTTGCTTTATAAATCCTTAGCTTTGCCATTTGGTGAACTCCATGCTTACTCCACCCTAATGGTCTGGAACTCATCCTGTCTGCGTAGATATGGCTCACATGTCCTTCTGCACTGCATCCCACTTGTGTTTCTTTATTTCTCAAACCCTGCATGATCCCATCCCAATGCCCTAGGATATAAGCCATACTACTTTCTACCTTTTTCCTTTGTGCTTCGTTTTCTGTTATATTCAGGATTTTTTCAAAGGTCTCGGATGCCATCCATTTCGCTCTCTTGTGTATGGCACCATACAGTTCACTTCTTGCATCCTCTGACGAATCCATTAAATGCGAAGTTGCTGCTGTGATATATTTCTGCATATGGAATTTATCCAGTACGAAGGTTGATCCGGCTATAAATTTACGTCCGCTTTTTATCCAGGCTGCACCATCTCCATTAATATAAATCTGTTTTATGGCATCCATGTCATAGGTGGCGCTGATATACTCATAAATCTCTCGCCAGAACTGTTCTACTCCTTTGCTTCCCTCATATATGCCCCCAAAGTACTTCGGATTGATCAGCTTAAACCTTTCGCTTTTAGGCGCTTCTGATTCCGCACCTTCATATACATAGGCTATTTTAGGCATACTGGTGTTGCTTCGAGGTTTCGTGATATCTCCCTTTTTCTCGAGATACTGCAATGACACATGATCTTCATCTGCATCAATATAAAGATAGGAAACCTGTTTTTTATTCTCTATTTTTTCTGGTTTTGTATGAAATTTCAGATCATGTATCTTATTTTTTACTGTCTGTTTGCTGACTTTTTCGGAAAGACTGGCTCTGATTCCTCCTTTGCGATAGCTACTGTCGACCGCTTCCTCAAGCATCTGCGCCTGTGCATCTTCTGTCATCCTTACATGGCTTTCTAATCCCATGATCCGATCTAGCAGATATTCACAGGCTCCAGTCTTCTTGTTCTTAAACAGTGTCTTGCAATATCTCACAGTTCCAAGGCTGGTAATCAGGGATGTTTCATCTCGTCTGCTTATGACCCAGTTTCTCCTTCTGTATCCGCTGTTTCTCAGTTCTTCATCCATACTTTCAAAAGTCTCCGCAATCATGTCCAGTCCTAACTGTACTACACTATCTGTAATTCCATAGATAAACTCTGCTTGTTGTTGAGGATCTTTCAAAAACTTTTCCAGAACTCCTGTTAAATTTTTTGCCCCATTTTCTTCAAACTGTTGTATACTTTTAATCATAGAGAGCACCTTCCTTTGTGTCCGATTTTTTCTTAGTCGTTAAAATCATAACACAAAGAGGCGTTCTCTTTTTATTCAATTAATATCCTACAAAAACTTTACCCTAGCCACTTTTTTTCTGTATTGGGATTCGGCCACGAGCGTGGGCGAAGCACACTTTTGTTTTTCTATAGGAAAGACCTTGTTACAATAAAATATAAAAGTGTTAATCCTATAGAATAAAGCCCTGCGGGCAAGCAATGCGCAGCTACGCGCGCGAAACAAAAGCTGTGCTGCCAAAGCTTTTAACCACGAAAGTGGGCGAAGCACACTTTTGTTCTATTAAAGATTTTTACTCATAGAATATAAAATATAGCATAAGGCTAGAAAGGTTCGCTTATTTTATGAATAAAATACTCGATGAAGATTTCTATGATTTGATTATTGATAATATCCTTTTGCCACATTATGATACCGATAATAATACTACCCCTTTAAATGAAAGATTTTCCTTGCTGCACATTCCAAGTGGCCCGGACAATGCCTGTGATCTCGGCATACATCCGTACCACCGCTTTCCCTCTCTTCTTACCTTATCTGCTTTAATTAACGGTGAAGAATCCAAAACTATGCAAATAAATCATACCTCATCGCTCTCACTATACGGAAGAGGGGTTATTATCGGAATCATAGATACCGGCATCGATTATACCCATCCTGCCTTTCGGCATAATGACGGAAGCACACGAATCCTTTCTCTATGGGATCAAACCATACAGACAGGTATACCGCCGGAAGGCTTCACTTTTGGTTCCGAATACAGCCGGGAGCTTATTAACCTCGCGCTCATGTCCGGAGAGACTCAGACCATCGTTCCTTCAGAGGATAACCTGGGGCACGGCACCGCAGTTGCCGGAATCATAGGCGGAAAGCCCAACTCTGCCGAGAATTTCAGCGGAATCGTCCCGGAAGCAGACTTCGTCATCGTAAAACTAAAAGAAACCAAATCAAGTCTGAGAAGAATTGCTTTTGTACCCCAAGATGCCATCTGTTATCAAGAATCGGATGTTATTTTTGCAGCGCGCTATTTATCATCCATTGCCTATAAGTTGAGCCGCCCCCTGGCCATCTGTGTGACTCTCGGAACAAGTCAGGGCGGCCGTGACGAACACGGAATTACCACCGGATACCTGGATACTCTTACTTCCAGGCCGCAGATGTGTGTTTCTATTGCTGCCGGAAATGAAGGAAACAACAAAAGACATTATTTTGGCGATATCGTCTCTCCTTTTCAAGATGCCACTTTCGAACTGCAGGTAGGAAGTCCTGATCGGATGTTCGCCATGGAAATATGGCCCTATGCCCCCAGCCACCTCTCGATAGAGGTAACCTCTCCCAGCGGCGAAACCACACCCATTATGTATCCAAGGCTTAATATATGTGAACAATTCAACTTCCGTTTCGATCAGGGGACTCTCTTTACCAACAATATTAACTTTGAGGAACAGACCGGCGAACAACTCATACTACTTCGTTTTCAAAATCCCGCTCCCGGCACATGGAGTTTTAATCTTCACAACATCGAGGAAGGTCCTTTCTCCTTCCACTCATGGCTTCCCTCGGGCGATTTAATCTCTCTCGAAACTTACTTCCCGGATTCTAATCCGGATACGACAATTACCTCTCCCGGCAACGCCACACGCCCTTTGACAGTTACTGCATATAACCCTCTGGACGGTAACATATGGATTAACTCCGGCAGAGGTTACACCCGCACAAATCAGGTGAAACCGGATATCGCCGCTCCCGGATATAAACTTAACTGTCCGCTTCCGGGCAACCGTTATTGCTCCGCTACCGGAACCGGGGCCGCTGTAGCTTATGCCACCGGTATTGTCGCCATGCTTTTGGAGTGGGCTGTCGTCCGTGGAAACTATACTTCAATAACAGGTACCGACATACGCCGCCTTCTTACCAGAGGAGCATATCGTAGTCCGGAGCTCACTTATCCGAACAATATATGGGGATATGGACAGCTAGATGTTGACGGAGTCTTCGACCGGCTCATTATTTTTTAATGCGAAAGGTATAGATTATTTATGGAAAAAATACTCGATGAAAATTATTATGACTTGATTATAGATAACATTCTCGTTCCCTCCTACGATATCGGTAACAATATCACCTATCTCAACGATCGCCATTCCTTGCTGCACGTTTTGAGCGGGCAGGTAGATGCTTGTGACCTGGGAACCTCTCCTTATCATCGCTTTCCCTCTATCTACACCTTAACCTCAACAATTAGCCTCGAGGCATCCGGCGTTACTGCAGTTCAGCGCAATCCCGCTTTGAACTTATTTGGCACAGGAGCGCTTATAGGGATTATCGATACGGGTGTGGACTATATGCATCCCGCTTTTAAGCGTAACGATGGAAGTACACAAATTGTCTCCATATGGGATCAAACTATTCAGACCGGAGAGCCTCCGCAAGGAATGACTTTTGGTTCGGAATACACAAAAGAACTTATCAATCTCGCTTTGCAATCCAGCGAACCCTTATCCGTCGTTCCCAGCCAAGATGAGGTGGGACACGGCACAGCGTTAGCAAGCATTGCAGCCGGAAACCCCAATACCGGCCAAGACTTTTCCGGTGTGGCTCCGGATGCAGAATTAGTCGTTGTCAAATTAAAACAGGCAAAAAATAATCTGCGGCGCGTTGTTTTCGTTCCTGACGATGTAATCTGCTATCAGGAATCGGATATTATGCTGGCCGCACGTTATCTTCTGTCCGTTGCCGATAGATTAGGCAGACCTATCACAATATGCACAGCCCTAGGAAGCAATGATGGCAGCCATGACGGACAGAGCGCGCTAAGCAGCTACTACGATTACATCGCCCGGCTCTCCCGCGTATGTATTGCCATTTCCGCCGGAAATGAAGGGAATAGCGGCAGACATTATTACGGCAATATTACCGCATCACCTTATAACAGCGAATTTGAATTGCGGGTAGGTATAGAAGACCGCTTATTCTCTATAGAAATTTGGCCCTATGCACCGAGCCGACTCTCCATCGATATCATCTCACCCAGCGGAGAATCCACTTCGCCAATTTATCCCCGCATCAATACTTGCGAACGATTTAGCTTCGTATTCAGTACGGGGGTGATATGGGTCAATAATATCAGCTTTGAAGAGGAGACCGGCGAACAGCTCATATTGCTTCGTTTTGACAACCCTGCGGAAGGCATATGGCGCTTTATTGTCCATAATCTGGAAGATGAACCGTTTTCTTTCCATGCCTGGCTTCCATCGGGAGACGCCCTTTCCAGAAACACCTATTTCCTTCAGCCTAATCCGGATACTACGATTACCTCCCCGGGTAACTCCATACATACGCTGACAGTTACCGCCTACAACCAAGATAGCGGCAGCATATTAATTGATTCCAGCAGAGGGTATACCCGTACCGGCTTCCCGAAACCCAGCCTGGCAGCTCCCGGCTATGAATTGACATGCGCTCTTCCTAATAACCGATACGGTACCCTTACCGGTACAGGCGCTGCCACAGCTCATACTTGTGGTATCATCGCTCTCATCTTCGAATGGGCCGTTACCAGAGGTAATTATACCTCCATCACAGGAGTTGATATCAATCAGCTTCTTATCCGCGGAGCCTCACGCAGTCCTAACAATACATACCCTAATAATATATGGGGATATGGACAGATTGATGTGAACGGAGTATTCGAGCGGCTTGCTCTTTTCTAAAAAAAGTGCTCCTTCTGACAGAAAAATCTATCGGAAGGAGCACTCATCATATAATATTTTAGTAATATTATACTAAAATAACAATTCTTAAAAATTATAATGAATATTTTCTTTATATTCCTCATAAATCCTGCGGTTTAACTCATCGCCTCCATCCACATTGGCACTGTAGAAAATCGGTGGTGTTTCCACCCCGGCTTCCACCAAGGCTTGCGCGGTAGCGGCAACGATAGAATTAAGGATAGACGCACCAATAACGGTTGACGTTGGACTTACTTTCTGTTCTATTCCTTCTATCGCCACACAGGCATCTCCTTTTTCTCCGTGATTATCGATCACGATATCGCTAATCTCGTACAGATTCTTTCCACAAGTATGACGGGAACTAACAGATTTCGAATAGCTGAGATTCGTAAGGCAGATTACGAGAGCCCCTCTTTTCTTCGCTTCGAGGGCTGCCTCAATCGCCACAGCGTTCCTTCCCGAGACAGAATGAACGATAAGAACATCTCCTTTTTTCATGGAGGTCTTCCCTACCAAAAGAGTACCATACCCTTCCAGGCGTTCCATCCTGCTCGTATGTGTGATCGGGGAAGTATCAAGCATCAATTCTCTTCCGAAAATCGGGTTAATAACTACCAGCCCGCCTGCACGGTAAAAGAGCTCTTCCGCCAGAATCCCCGCATGACTTGCGCCGAACACATAAATTGTATTTTTCTTAAGTATGGCATCCGTCAAAGCTGTAACAGCCGCTTCCATTGCGCCCGATTCCTCCTGTTCCACTTGATCCAGAAGACGGCGTATCTCTTTGAAATAAAGAAATTCCATATTAGAATACCCCCAAAAGCTTATCGATAAGGTTAGCAATAATGCCAAAAAGCGAAAGGTCATTACCCCCGAAAATGAGCATCCAGTTCTGAATCGTTCCGGAATACATAACAGCAGAGATACCGGTTAAGGCAACCATAACGACCGCTGCTACAACAGTACCGATAATACATCCGCGAAGCCCTCCCTGTCCTTCACCGATAACCGCTGCCGCGCCACATTCGAAGAAAGATGTAATTACTAACGGAATGAGCATAAGATGGAATACATTAGCTGTATTACAAATCATAATTAAAATAGTGGATGTGATCATTGCTGTTACGAAGCCAATAAGCACAGCATTCGGTTTATAATTGAAGATAACCGGGCAGTCAAGAGCCGGAAGCGCATTGGGAACGAGCTTCTCAGAAATACCCTTGAAAGCAGGAACAATCTGATTGATCAGCATACGAACACCTTGCAGCATAATAATTAAGCCTGCACCAAAGTTAAGGCCCTGGTTAACAGCAGTCATAAACATATTCTGTCCTTCTGCGACAGAAGAAGGAACCGTAATCCCAACAACAATAAACATAATAAAGATAACGATAGCACCGGTTATGGATATCTCACGGAAGAAAGAAAGATTTTGGGGAAGATTAAGGCTCTCCGTTGATTTTTCTTTATTTCCTGTCTTGCTCGCTACAAAGCCAGCAATCAAACTCAAGATACCAGTCGGATGTCCGAGCGTAAAGGAATCATCTTCTGTAACCGCAAATACATATTTACGCAGCAGCCAAGGCATCAAGGACCAGTAAAGAGCGGAGAAAACTGCACTGATACCAATCAAAAGTGCACCGCTTAAGCCCGCTTCCACTCCTGCTGCAACAAAGATGAAGGGGAACCACCAAAGCATATGTCCGGTAAGGAAAATAGTTTTAATCGGTGTAAATCTGGCAATCAGGATGTGCAGAACAAGGCCAATGAACATCGCAAGACCTACATCACCTCCATAAGAACCAGTGAAGGTTACATCATTGAGTCCTTCTGAAGCAACGGCCCCTGAAAGGGATTGAAACGCTGAGTTAATCGGTAAAATAGAGCCGACAAGCATAGAAACACCTGCATTCAGAATTATCATACCAAATGCTGCCAGCAGAGTTCCCTTTATTATCTCCGTAAATCCCTTTTTCTGGAGTATAAGGCCCAGCATAGCAATCAAACCGAGTAGAATCGGAGGATTGCGTAAAATGTTTGTTGTAATAAAATCCATCATATAAGTCACCTTTCCCTTCTCATAATTTTATCTGTATGCTTATCCTAATTCATAGGGATTAAGCATTGGTACCGTCTAAAAATTTTTCAAATGCTTCTCTTATTTCCGTTAGATCCATATACTTTTTCACACTGTAAATAGGTACATTGCATGAACTCTTAAGCTCTTGTGCTAGTTCAGCACTGGTAAAAATGGCATCGCATGCGGCTCCTCGGGCCGAGTTAATATCTGTCGCTTCCACCTCACAGTCAATATCCAACTGCTTACATACTTTATCCAGACTCATTTTCAATATCATGGACGAGCCACAGCCAAATCCGCAAACTGCTAAAATCTTCATAGTAATTCACCTCCTTTTCTCAATATTTTTTAATATCTCCTAAGAAGATTAAGAATCTCCTCTTTATCTCCTGAACGAAGTATATGAATATTTTCCCGGTCTCCAAGAATGTCTGACAAATTAGCCAACGCATCCAAATGCGAAGAAGCATCCACTGTAGCAAGCACGAGAAATACATTTACAGCCTCCCCAAGCACGTCCACTTCATTCCTTACTATAAGCAACGACATAGAAAGGCGATTTACGCCGCCTTCCAACCTGGCATGAGGAAGAGCAAAATATTCATCGAGTACAATGTAAGGCCCAAATCGATTCACGCTTTCAATCATCGCATCGATATAGGATGGTTCAATGGAATTATCATCGAGCAATGGTTTCGCTGCTAATGTGATCGCATCTTGCCAACTTTCCACATGAGGCACAATATTTATTCTATCTCCATAAATTAAGTCTTTTAGCACAGGATTTTTTTCCTCCTTATTTTCTTCTGTCTTCTGGTACATCAATACATTCAAGTCTTGACGGAGCTGTTCTTCATCATAGATATCCGCACTTTTACGAATCACATGAATGAGCATCTCCATATCAAACATATGTGCCGTACCCGAAAAATCCAACAATTTGTTCATAATGAGCTGAATATCCCTTTGGGTGAAAATCGGATTTACCACGATCACATTGTCATAGCCGCGAAGTTCAATGGTAGATATAATGTAATCGTACTCTTGTAAATAATCCTCCAAGCTGCTCAATGCAATGGTATCAACCACTTTCACAGTAGGAATATATTTATAAAGCTGTATTTTCAAGGTTTTAGACACCATCAGACCGTTGGGGCAAACGAGCAATACACGATTTTTGCTTCCTTTACCGCTTCTGCTTCCGGAAAGATATCCGCCGAAATACGCCGCAAGGAATCCGATTTCTTCATCACTCATGTCGGCGAGCTCCGGAAACTCCTCCCCGCCCTCCGTCACGATAGAGCGAATAATCTTATAAAGCGCACCATGCTGTATCGTAATTTCCGTCAAGCAAGGATTATTAATCGGAAAATGAAAACGGATGCGGTAATAGGATGAAAGCAAATGACCTTTTATATTACTTTTAAACTCCTCTTTGGACTCGATTGTCATCGCGGTCCTGGATTCGAACTTTTCAATCAGCCAATCCACATAGCGCTCAATCCGCCCGTCATCCACTTGATAATTCCGGCTGGGAAGGGATGAAATATAAGCGGAAAGATACTGCCGCTCTTCCAAACGCTCCGTCCCAAGCAATTCAGAAAGGGTCGCACAATAGGGGAACTGCTCCGCTTCCGAGAAATCCTCCCCCGGTTGTACGAACTCTCCTTTATCAATCCTGCTCTTTGAAAATACGAGAAATGCAGAGAGATTGCCCAGAGAATAATCCGTCAATTGGAGATTCCACTTCTTGTTAAAATCAATGACCTGCTTTGAAATCTGGTGAAGCAAATCTACATTTTCCTGCATAAGCGACAGATAAAGTTCACGAATCTTTCTTTCATCACCGGTTATAGAAAACTGTGGTTTTGTATGAAGATAAAGACCTTTTTCCTTTAGTAAGAACTTTACCTCTTTCATATCATTTATACATGTGTTTTTACTAATTCCCATCTCATCGGCTAGTTTCTCAAGTGTGAAAGGCTTATTTTCCAGAATCTTACCGAGGATATAGCTCTGTCTGCTATAGACTGCATAAGGGTCTAACAAACCGGTTCCGTTTATAAATCTACGCAGCATATTATAGTTGCCAACATAGGTGAACTTCTGTCCGACTCTCCGAATCTGGCCGCAGCTTTTAATCTGTCCATTGATATTCTCGATATCATAGTACAGCGTCCGCTTGGAAACTTGAAAGCGATCCAACAGTTCTTGCAATCCCGCACCATCATTATAAAAAATAAAACTCAGGATACTATTTTCTCTTTTTTTCATATATTTAAACCATTCTCCTGCTAAAGTCCGGCGGTTCGCTCCCCTGACAAGGCCTAACCTTAAGTCTATGCAAACTGTAATGATAAATCATAATTGTGTACCCACTTTTTATTATAATTTATTCATAGTAAAGTACAATACCAATCCATTGCACACGTTTTGCACAAAATAATTATTTTGCCACAATGAAAGTATAGCATTTTTCATAAAAACAAACCTACAAATTGAGTAATTTTATTTTACATCAATTTGAAGGTCTGTTTTTATCGTTCTGTAAGTATTATGGATTTGTAATTGTCAAAAACATGGTAGGTACATCCTAAGGCTCCTGCCTCGCCACCTAAGCTTTTCCTATAGAAGAAAGAACTCAGTTGATTTCTCAACTGAGTTCTTCAAGCAGGGCTACAAGGATTCGAACCTTGAGATGACGGAGTCAGAGTCCGTTGCCTTACCGTTTGGCGATAGCCCTATATTATGTTCGTAGCGCTTCGTTATTCACACGCTACATTTTGGTATTATACACGAATCATTATAGGATTGCAAGTACTATTTTTTAATTTTTTGCATTAATTTATGAACTGTCATTTAAGAGCGAAAAAGATATTTATGAGGAACTGCCGCTATACTTTTATATACTCAGTACGGCAGCTCCTGCATCTTTAAAATATCTTCCTTCTATCATCCGAATATCAGATAGTATCGTGATACAAATCCTTCAATTCCAACAGCTTCTTTCTCATAAGTTTAAGGATCTCTCCATATTCATCATCCAAAGCCAGATTAGTCAACTCGTAAGGGTCTTGTTCCAAATCATATAATTCCTCAATATCCCCTTTATTTTCTATATATTTGTATCGATCCCACACTGCTACTCTAGCTTTCCATGGAGCCAAATGCCCATGTGTCTGCGCAAATAGTGATTTGCGCCAGGAAGGGGATTGTTCACTATATATACTAAGAATATCCTCTCCATCGACTTTCTGTTCGAATTGGCCTCCTGCTGCCGAAGCAATCGTAGGTGCGATATCCGCATTGGTAATTAATTCGTTGCATACCGTACCTGCAGGCAGTACGCCGGGATATGACATAGCAAGAGGAATTCGCATCACTTCCTCCGGCAGATAGAAGGCTTTATCGAAATGCCCGCCATGACAGGCCAGGGCATCCCCATGATCCGCCGTCCATATAACAAGCGTATCTTCTTCCATACCGAGTTCCTTAATCTTATCTATAATCTGTCCGGCAGCCTCATCCACCATCGTAATCTGTCCGTAACATCTGGATAGCATTTTCTGCCACTCGCTCCACGGCATAGAATTGGGATAGCGTAATTTTCTATCCTCACTCGTTTCCCTTCCCGTATCAAAGTGATAGGATTCCGGTTTTCCCGTCAGATCATCCGAAAAGCTTGGATACTCCTCAATGCTCTCAGGAGGATACATCGCCGCAAATTCTTCCGCCGGGCTATATGGCTGATGAGGCCCCCAGAAATCTACCCGTACCATAAACGGCTCTCCGCTTCCTTCTTCTTTTATCCTTTCTAACTGACGTTTCGCCATATCCGCCACATAGTATGCCTCGTGGCTCTCTTTCGGGCCTATAAGAACCCCCGATAGAGCCTCGTTGATTAAGTCCCGGGGGAAATCATAGATATCTCCCTCTTCCACATCATCGATCCATCCTTTTTCGCACATATTCTTTTCAATCCGCATCCTTGCCGCCGGCAGATGGTTCCGTTCAATATATTCCTTATACTCCTTCTGATGGTACGGATTGGAGTAATCGGGGTAGGACACACCTTCACATCCTAAGTCTTCCGGTTTACCGGTACCTGCATGATATTTGCCGAAGTAATAACTCCGATATCCCTCACCCTTCAATACATCGATGTAAGTTTCATGGCTGTCGAAAGGCACTTCGAAGGAATTATCACTCTGCCCGTGATTGTGCGGATACAATCCGGTGAGAATGCTTTTTCTCGAAGGCATACAAAGGGGGCTGGTACAATATGTTTTCTCAAAAAAAACGCCTTCCTCCTTTAGTCTGTCAAAATACGGAGTATTCACCCGAGGGTGTCCATAAAAGGCTTGATGATCTGCTACCAGCATAAGGATATTTGGTCTGCGGCTCTTCTTATATTCGAATACCGGCATCCCATCCTCATCCCACGCTACTTCCATATAATAAGCATGTCGATTCTCATCATATAAAGGATCCCCTATGATTTCATCATATTGCCTTGCATGGAATACCATCACATCCCTTTTCCCATCCTCTGACTTCGTAAACGAGTTATGTCCGGGTCCATAGATACCTTTCACCGTATCGGTTGTAAGTACCGGGTTCTTGCTCTTCTTCCAATCCGCCGGGTCCAAGGGATCTCCCCCTTCTCTCAGCGTTAAAAGCCCCATGCAGTAGCATGCCCCCGTGGCACTGGCCGAATAGGTAAGAAATGTCCTTTCTCCGCGCTTAATAACAGCCGCACCTTCGTTCACAAAATATCCTTCTCTCTCCCAGCCGTAATCGGGCGCAGCAAGAAGAATCTGGGCTGTTTTCAATTTATCAGGCGCTTCCATCTCCGCAATATACAGATTGGATATTTTCTTGCCCACATTTACCTTTTCTGCCCAAACACAATATCTCTTCTCTTTATGTTCAAAAACGGTCATATCGAGAGAGAAGTCTTGGAAGGAAAATTTATCCCCTTGTGCCGGCTTCATCTGCCCTAATTCCTGCCATTCATCCTCCATCGGATCGCCTTCACACTTAAGAACGTAAGGACGTATCTTCCAAACATCCTCTTTCTCACCCGCCGCATAGTATATGTACCATGCACCATCTATAAAATGTATCTCCGGTGCCCAAATATGGCAGCTCATAGGCCCATTCTCATGGCAATTCCATATAGTCCGTTCCTCTGCCTGTGCCAGCCCTCTGATGGTATCGCTCTTTCTTAGTATAATCCTGTCATACTCCGGTACCGACGCTGTAAAATAATAGGACCCGTCTATATGCCTGTATACATACGGGTCCGCTCGCTTTTCTATTAATGGTATATTATACTCTGTCTTTACAAAATTCTCTCTGTTCATAGCCATCCTCTTTACTAAATCGTATTTCCATGAATCAGCCGATAATTCTCATAGGTTTTCAAGGGAATCTCCCTTCCTTCCATCTTGTCAAACAACAGCTCGACTGCTTTTCTCGACACCTCCGGCACCGAGTTATGGATGGTAGAAAGGCTGGGTTCCATATATTCTAAAAGCTCCAAATTATCAAATCCCATAATTCCATAATCCGAAGGGGCCCTTTTACCTGCCCGTTTTAATACCTTTATGATATCCAATGCGAAGATATCTCCGGAACAGAAAAAAGCAGTTCTTTTCTTACTATTTTCAAGCAATCCGAGTACCTCCTGTTCATAACCGAAGGCTCCTATTACAACCTTCTCTATCCCCGGATAATTCTTCATTACCTCTTCAAATCCTTCTAAACGCTGCTCATGGGTATATATATTTCCCATTTCCTTTTCGGCAAGTGGAGGACATACAAATACAACGCGCTCATAACTTGAGGCGAGTATCTTTTGCGCTGCCTCCTTTGCCGCTTTCTTTTCATCAATTCCCACAAAAGGAATTGTGTCAGATATTCGATTACCTACCACAACAAGGGGGGTGTTGAGACTTTTCAGGAATCTTCCGAATTCCCGCCCTTTATTAACAGGAGAAAGGATAAGACCGTCTACACGATAATCCACCAACCGCCTAATCAGCTCTATTTCCCTTTCCCTATCTTTTCCATGGAGGGTGATATTCACACAATAACCTCTCGTCTGAGCCTCTTCTTCAATAGCACTCAGCATCTGGGCAAAATACTGATTTCTCACATCATACACCACGACGCCTATGGACATCGTCTTGCCCTTTACAAGCCCTCTTGCCAATAAGTCAGGACGATACCCAAGCTCTTTTGCCGTATTAAGAATTCGCTCCTTCGTTTCACTGCTGATTCTCCCCTGATCATTCAAGGCTCGAATTACTGTGGTTCTCGACACATTGCAGATTCTTGCTATATCATTCGTTGTGACACCCATAAATTCCCCTCCTCGTTATCTTCGGCTCGTAATTATTCGTAACTGCTCAGTATCCTCACAGTTACAATTATTCTTTAATTCTGAAGCGTATCGCATTCCATGTGAGTTTATCCAATACACAGGCCGCCTTCTCTTCTTCCAATGAAACATCTTCTCTCGTACTTGTTTTAACGAGATTATGCATCACACTATTATCGGCCTCAATATCCTGCGCACAGAGAACTCTGTGTTCTATCACTTCTTCCACTTCAAAACCTTGTAACTCCATCTCTATTTCCATGCTTATTTCACTGCTTCTATTGATTGCAAACAGAACAATTTCATTGCCATTTTTCACCGTAACTGTATCGATCAGCGGAACATGCGACTTCTTATCCTTCGTTGCATATTCCGGGCAGATAACACGGCTGTCAAGTACCTCTCCATGACCGAGCTGAGCAACATCCGCAAAAGGATAGTAAATCGTCTGCTTCCACATCTCACCGCCTTTTTCAGTCATAATCATCGCACTGATATTCGTAAGAAGAGATTGGCATGCGACTTTGACCCTATCCGCATTTTTAAGAATTGCTAAAAGCATCCCTCCAAAAAGCAGAGCATCCTTAAAGCTGTATATCATCTCGCTAATCGGCTGTGCCTGCTGCCATGGGCTGATATCACATTCCCGAACCGTTTCATCGGAATGCCTTGTCCATACTCCCCACTCATCAAAACTAATATTTAACGTTTTATCGGAGCGTTTCTTCGCTTTTATAAAGTCACAGGCCGCGATGACTATCTTGATATATTCATCCATAGCATCCGCCTGCGCCAGGAATTCTTCCGTCGTTTTCTCATGCCCATCAAAATATTGATGCAAAGAGATATAATCTACATACTCATATGTTTCTTCCAGCGAGTCTTCTTCCCACTGTGGAAATGTAGCCATTGTATTTAGCGAGCTTCCGCAAGATACGAGCTCGATGTCCGGATCGATCAACTTCATCGCCTTAGCCGTTTCCCTCGCCAGACGTCCATATTCACTCGCGCTTTTATGTCCAAGCTGCCAATGTCCATCCATTTCATTTCCAAGACACCACATACGCACATTATATGGTTCTACTCTGCCATTTTCAATCCTTCTATCGCTATAGGAAGTCCCTCCAGGGAAGTTGCAGTATTCCAAATAATGAACGGCATCCTCCAATCCCTTCGTACCCAGATTCACCGCAAGCAGCGGTTCTGTTCCTGCTTTTTCACACCATTTCATGAATTCATCAGTGCCGAATTCATTCGTTTCTATCGCTCTCCATGCCAGTTCCAATCTCCTGGGACGTTCTTCCTTTTTCCCAATTCCGTCCTCCCAATGATAGCAGGACACGAAATTACCTCCGGGATAACGAATATTCGTGATGCCCGCTTCCTTTACCGCAGCCAGTACATCCTTCCTGAATCCGTCTTCATCCGCTTCGGGATGACCCGGTTCATAGATACCGGAATATACCACTCTTCCCATATGTTCTACAAAGCTACCATAAATTCTATCATCAATGGTACCTAATTTATAGTCTTTATTTATTACAATTCTTGCTTTATGCATAACGTCCTCCTAAGTAACAGTTCTGTTACCCTTCTAATCTTTCAGTCCACTCGTCGCCACGCTGGCAATAAAATACTTCTGGAAGAAAATATAAATAATAAGCAGCGGCAAAATAGAGAGTAGCGCTCCCGCAAGCTGCGGACCATAGTAAGTCGTTGCATGCTCTCCTACAAAAAGCGCAAGTCCCGCAGACAACGTTCTCATTCTCGTACTACTGGTCATCATAAGAGGGTATAAAAGATTATTCCAGTTCTGCATCAAATGAAAGATAGTGAGTGTTAGAACACCCGGCAGTACAAGGGGAAACATAATCTTCGTAAATATCCCAAACTCACTCATGCCATCCACTCTCGCCGCCTCTTCCAGGTCTCTGGGCAATGCAGCAAAATAAGAACGCATCATAAATATTCCGAAAGCTGACGTCGCTTTGGGTAATATAAGCCCTGTATAGGTATCCAGCAGCCCCAAAAAGTTGGACTCTAAAAACAACGGGATCATCATTACCTGAAAAGGTACCATCATCGTCATAAGCACTAACATAAACAATAGATTTTTCCCTTTAAACTCAAGTCTTGCAAAAGCATATCCTGTCATGGAATCGAAGATTACCGATAAGAAGGTCGCCCCTCCGGCAAAGATTACCGTATTCTTAATATAGATTGCCATCGGTATTGTTTTAAATATCCGCTGAAATGACTTTAAGGTGTACTTGGTCCCAAGCAATGAAGGGGGATATCCTATAATTTCCTTCTCCACCTTGAGGGAACCTGCCGCAAGCCATATTAACGGGAATAGTACTACGGCAATCATCGCCAGCATAATCACCATTTTTAATAATCCGGCCGGTGTAACGCCGTATTTGTTTTTTCTATTCATCTAATTTCTCCGTATAATAATATTAATGATGCTGGGGGCAAAAAGTATTTTGCCCCATGATACCTACGGATTGTTACGCACTTTGTGGTATCATATTAATTGCGGTCCATAAACATCTTCTTATACATAGGAAGGGAAATTACCAGTATTACGCAAAGAAGAATAACCGAAAGTGCACAGGCATATCCCAAATCGTATGGATCATTGAATCCTGTCTTATAAATATATTGTACCAGTGTTTCTGTTTTGAACTGAGGGCCGCCCTGTGTTGTCACATATACCTGATCGAACACCTGCAAGGATCCTATCGTATTAGTAATCATGCAAAATCCCAATGTGGGGCGCAGCAGCGGCAACGTAATTCTGAAAAATTGTGCCATCCTTCCTGCACCATCAATCTCCGCTGCTTCATAATAGCTTCTTGAGATACCTTGTATCCCCACCACTAAGATAGACATTGTATAGCCGAAGTTCTTCCATATCGTCATAGCCACTACCGTAGGCATAGCTGTCTTTGCATTTCTGAAAAAGGTAGCATTATGAATACCTACCTGCTCCAAAAGGTATGGAACAAATCCGATATTCGTATCCAAAAGAATGGACCAGACAATACCTACTGCAGCCATAGAACAAACTACGGGAAGAAAAAATATAGAACGGGCCACCTTATTGAAAAATGTTGCTTTTACGAGGGCATTTGCCACCAGCAGACCGATTACGATCTGCAGTGGCACCTCAAAAACAACAAACACTACTGTATTAAGCAAAGCATTCCAAAACCTTTTATCCTGAAATATCCGTGCAAAATTAGTAACTCCCGCAAATGCTGTATCCGTGAAGAATATATTCATATCGAACAGACTGATAATAAGCGATGTTACAAGCGGGATTACCGCAAAGATGAGCAGCACGAGTAAGGATGGGAGCATAAAGATATACGCTACTTTATCCGGTTTATTCCAATACCGCTTCCATGTTTTGATTGTTTCCAATTTATTTCACCTCAATATTACTTTATTTCGCAAGGATTTCATCTATGCTTGCCGAAGCCTTTGTCAACTCATCCTGCGGATCGTTGCCGGCTACTACATTTTCTATCATAGGGAAGAGAACATTACCATTCACCTGTTTTACTACTGTCACGCCCGGTGCAAAAGAGAATCCGAAGTCAGAAATAGAAGATAATGCATTTACTATCTCGTCCGCCTGAAGATCCGCATCTTCTGCCAAGGATTTCAAATAAGGAGGAAAACCATTACGCATGGACCATTCTTTACAGATTCTATCTGTATTCCAATAAGCGATAAAATCATAAGCTGCTGCTTTTTCCGCTTCGCTGGAAGTGGAAGTAACAGCGAAGCCCTGTACCTCGATCACTCCTGCTGCACGTTCATCACCTGCAGGCATTCCCGTTACTCCGAAATCAATTTCCGCTTCCCGTAATCCATTGATTAACCACGGTCCGCTGCAATAGATTCCCATTTGCCCTGCCAACATCAAGTTATCCGTATCCGCACCTGTAGAACCTACCGGCGCATATCCTTCCTTCACAAGTCCCTGTATGTATTCGAGTGTTTTCAAGTTCTCAGCACTATCGAGTACCGACTTCGTTCCATCTTCTGAGAATACATCACCACCATTTGCTTTAAACATTGCGTTGAAATAGCTGGGAGCACCGCTTATAGGGAAGCCCACCCCATATATTTTTCTTGAAGGGTCAGCAACTTTGCCCGCATATTCTGCTACTTCATCCCATGTGGCAGGAGGAGTCTCAGGATCCAATCCTGCTGCTTCGAAAAGCTCTTTATTCCAATATAAAAATGTGGAATGCACCTGCATAGGAATCATCATCTGACTTCCATTATATTGTAATGCTTCAATGGGAGCTTCATTGAAATTGCCCTTATCCGTTCCTGTTACTTCAAAGAAGTCATCGAGCGGAGAAATAATTCCATTATTCGTATAAGTTGCCGTATCGAAGTTACCTCTGATAATTAATGCTGGAGCCGTCTTAGACGCAATGGCTGCCGGCAACTTTTCTTCCAGGCTGGCCGCTGGCATAATATCCATTTCTATCGTAATTCCTTTATCATTTTCTTCATTATACTGATCTACGATTTCACGAAGAACATCTCCATCCGTACCTGTGAATGCATTCCAGAACTGAATTGTTATCGGTTCAGCCTCTGCCTGCACTGCGGTGTTCTGCTCCTCAGAGCTTTCTTTTGCTGCTTCCTCCTGCACCTCCTGAGCCTGTGGCTCTTCCTCCTGTGCCATCGGGGAAGCCGTATTACATCCAGCAAGCGTAGCTACCATCGCTAAAGTCAATAAAGTCGCTAATGCTTTTCTTTTCATCTTCTTACCATACCTTTCTCATAAATAGGTAACTGTTCAGTATCCTCACAGTTACTCATAAATAACATCCTATCTACTTACTACCTACTTACAATGAAAAGAAACCTTTACTTTTCCTGCTAATTCATTTAGAATAGTAGTGCTTGAGATATCCTGATGATTTATTGGTCTTGTTCGCTGCAAACAACAAATTGTCAGGGTATTTTTTATGCCTTTTCCTTTCCTCTCACCGGCAATTCTATTTTTCACTTGCTTTCCCACGTATTCTTGCGATCTGTGCAGTAAATACACAGACCTATTGAATAGTTAGAATCCGTTTCCATTCATTTTCATACACGCACTTATTATGTTACTGTTCACACCTCCACTGTGAGCAACAACTTTATTATGCAACTTGACATTGCGTACACGTGTACTCATGATTGTAATTATATTACTTGTATAAATTTCTGTCAACATGAACATATGAATTTCACAATAAAAAAAGAAATTAGCTTATATTCAACAAATATAGGCTAATTTCTTCTTTAATTTTAATAACTCTTGACCCCGATATCTTTTATATATTATGTTCTAAGCTTCTATACTTCAAACAGCAAATCAGCATAAGTAGGAATCGGCCACACATCCTTATCGACAAGCCTTTCGAGCTCATCGGCCGGTGCTCTTAAATTATCCATCGCTGCCACGACCTGCTCTTTATAGAAAAATGCCTGTTCTCTTCCTTCAGGCATTGCGCTCGCCTGCTTCTCCACTTCTTCCAGCCGAACAAGTGCTGTTCGCATTTCCACTAATTTCTTCGATACGAGAGCTAGTAATTCTGACTGAACGGAAGCGTCCGCACCGGCTTCCTTTACTGCAATTACCGTATCCGCAAGTGTCTTCGTATACTTCATAACGGCTGGGATAAGCTGTCTGGAAGCCATATCTATCATAGTAAGAGCTTCGATATTGATAGTCTTCGCATATGTTTCATAGAGAATTTCTTCCCTCGACTCCAGTTCGGTCTTCGTGAATATACCGAACTTCTCGAATAACTTCACTGACTTCTCCGTAGTCAAAGTATCCACTGCCTCTACCATACTCTTAATATTAGGAAGTCCTCTGCGCCGCGCTTCTTCCACCCATGCTTCCGAATATCCATCGCCATTGAAGATAATTCTCTGATATTTACCCATATACTCTTTGATTAAATCGTGTACCGCCAAGTCGAAGTCATCCGCTTTTTCCAAGATATCTGCCGCTTCACAAAAAGCCTCAGCCACAATTGCATTGATAGTTGTCGTAGGGCTGGCAACAGAATCGGCAGATCCTACCATACGGAATTCGAACTTATTCCCCGTAAAGGCAAAGGGTGAGGTTCTGTTTCTATCGGTAGCATCCTTCACAAGATCCGGAAGGCAAGATACTCCTGTCTTTAATACGCCGCCTTCTTTACAGGTCTGAGCCATTCCCGTCTCTACCAGCTGCTTTACCACATCTTCCAACTGCTCGCCGAGGAAAATGGAAATAATTGCCGGAGGAGCTTCATTCGCCCCTAATCGATGATCATTTCCTACATCCGACGCGCTCTGGCGAAGCAAATCTCCATGAGTATCCACCGCCTTCATAATACAAGCGAGCACGAGAAGAAATTGTATGTTCTCATTCGGTGTATCGCCGGGATCGAGCATATTCACACCATTATCCGTTCCCAATGACCAGTTATTATGTTTGCCCGAGCCGTTCACACCGGCAAAAGGTTTCTCATGAAGCAGACATCTCAAATCGTGGTGAATCGCCACTCTTTTCATCGTCTCCATAACGACTTGGTTATGGTCTACCGCAATATTAGCAGTTTCATATACAGGAGCCAGCTCATGCTGTGCCGGAGCAACCTCATTATGTTGAGTCTTAGCCGTTACGCCAAGCTTCCAAAGTTCTTCATTCAGATCCTTCATATATGCGCCTATGCGCTCTCTGATAACACCGAAATAATGATCCTCCATCTCTTGTCCCTTAGGAGCCGGTGCACCGAATAACGTACGTCCTGAGAAAATAAGATCGGGGCGCTGTAAATATTTATCTTTATCCACAAGGAAGTATTCCTGCTCCGCTCCTACGCTTGCTGCTACTTTCGTAGCTTCCGTATTGCCGAACAGTCTAACAATTCTAAGCGCCTGTTCACTGATCGCTTCCATAGACCTTAATAGGGGAGTCTTTTTATCCAATGCCTCTCCCTTATAAGAACAAAATGCGGTAGGGATGCAAAGAATTACGCCAGTTCCTGCTTCTTTCAGAAATGCCGGCGAAGTAATATCCCATGCGGTATAGCCTCTCGCTTCGAAAGTGGAACGAAGTCCGCCTGAAGGAAATGACGATGCATCCGGTTCACCTTTAATTAACTCTCTTCCGGAGAATTCCATCAACATTTTGCCTTCTTCATCCGGATGAGCAACGAAAGAATCATGTTTCTCAGCGGTAATGCCCGTTAGCGGCTGAAACCAATGCGTATAGTGAGTTGCGCCTTTTTCTATTGCCCAATCCTTCATTGCCTTTGCAACGACATCGGCCGCTGCGAGTGAAAGTTCTCCTCCCTGATCCATCACCTTTTTCACTTCTTTGAACACATTTTTTGGTAAACGTTCCTTCATTTTACCGAGGGTAAATACATTTTCTGCAAAAATCTTTTCTACATTTAACATTTCGCCCATCTTTTCGCTCCATTTCTTGGTATAAAAAAATGTCCCAAAAAAACTTTTGGAACATCTTCGTTCAAGATGCATGATATCATCTGAAGGTCGCCCTTCGTTTTCTTTAAGATACTCTATCGTTTGCAAAATTGCAACCCCCTATTTTTAAGTTTATTTAATTTCATAAAAAATAGGGGATATTTCGTCGTTTTACTGTTTATTTTATACAACGAGAGCAATCCATGTCATTTAGGGAATCAGAGCCTTGTTTCGGTGCTTCAATTCTAAGGATATCTCCAACCTTTGTTTCTGCGTCTAACTGTACATAAAATATTTGTTTCGAATGAGGAACGCTTTCTACTTGCTCACCCGCTTCCGTCATAAGAGACAGAACTGTGGTCAATACATTACTTCCATCCGGCTTCATAATCTCAATACGATTACCTACTGAAAATTTATTGCGCTGCTCCACGCGGGCATACCCCTTCTCATCCACTTCCGATACCGTTCCCAAATAGATATATTCATTTACATAAGTATTGGAATCATATATCTGTGAGTTCTCATCTGTCTTGCCGAAGTAAAAGCCTGTGGTAAACTGCCTGTAAGTACATTTTGCAATTTCCGCACGATACCAATCCATATTAGCGCGATATTTTTCCTCCGATTCCAGGTAATCATCAATTGCCTTTCTATAGGTTCGTGCTACTGTCGCCACGTAGAGAGCGGTTTTCATTCTTCCTTCTATCTTAAAGCTGTCGATTCCGGCATCGAGCAGCTCCGGAATATATTCGATCATACATAAGTCCTTGGAATTAAAGATATATGTTCCTCTTTCATTCTCATATACCGGCATATATTCTCCGGGTCTTTTCTCTTCCACTAATGAATATTTCCAGCGGCATGGATGAGTGCATGCACCTCTGTTGGCATCTCTGCCTGTAAAATAGCTGCTAAGCAAGCATCTTCCGGAATAAGAAATACACATCGCTCCATGAATGAAGCTTTCTATTTCAAGATCATCCGGTATTCTTTTTCTAATTTCCTTTATCTCTGCAAGAGACAACTCGCGCGCCGATACCACCCTTTTCGCTCCCTGTCCATACCAATAATTATAGGTAGCGTAGTTCGTATTATTGGCTTGGGTGGACACATGAATTTCGATTTCCGGACAGATTTCTCTTGCCATCATAAAGACACCGGGATCCGCAATAATGAGAGCATCGGGTTTCATCCCCTTTAATTCCTGAAGATACTCCCTTACACCTTCCAGATCTTCATTATGCGCCAAAATATTCGCCGTTACATGAACTCTTACTCCATGCTCATGAGCATACCGAATTCCTTCTGCCATATCTTCCATACTGAAGTTCTTCGCTTTGGCACGAAGTCCATAGGCCTCTCCGCCGATATATACGGCATCCGCTCCAAACGTAACCGCTGTTTTCAGCACTTCCAGACTCCCTGCAGGAATCAAAAGTTCCGGTTTTCTCATTACAATAACCATACCTTTCTTGTAACTGTTCAGCACCTACTGAATAATTACCCTTTCTTCTTTTATAACTTCACACTGACAGTAACCCCGTCACCCACTTGTAAAATTGCTGTCTCCAATTGCTCGTTATGCTTCAATTCATAGAGATACTCTCTCATCCTGGAATGGATCGTTCGATTCCTTCTCGTTACTGCGAACCGGGATTCGATAACATCTCCGTCCTGTAATACATTATCCGATACGAGCAAGCCGCCTTTCTTTAACAGACGCAATACTTCCGGCAATATCTTAATGTACTGGCCTTTCGCCGCATCCATAAAAATAAAATCATAGGTTTCCATAAGCCCCTTCAAAACTTCCGCAGCGTCACCTTCCAATAAAGTGATTACATCCTCTTTGCCCGCTCTGCGGAAATTCTCTTTGGCAAGGGGTATTCTCTTGTCATACTTTTCTATTGTCGTAATCCGGCAATCTTCCGGCGCATATTCACTCATAAGAAGTGCAGAAAAACCAATGGCCGTTCCCACCTCCAAGATAGAGGTGGGGCGATTCATCGCTAAAAGCAGGCGAAGTAAGCTTTGCATCTGCGTACGAATCACGGGGACATTTGTTCTTCTGCACTCATTTTCTATTTCATTTAGAAATTCTGTATTTCCTTTATCGAAGGAATTAATAAAGACACTGATTCTTTCATCCGTAATCATTTTCGTTCTTACTCCGCATCTGTTACCGAATCCTCGCCCACGCTTTCGCCCTCAACCGATTCTTCCGGTCCACCTGTTTCCTCTGTGCTCTCCTCTTCCGAATCGGCTTCTTGCTGCACATCTTCCGCTGACATAACTTCCATCATCTCGTTTGCCGTCATATCGCTGCTAAGCTCATAAATTCCCGGCTTCAATTCTCCATGGTATCTGGAAATCAGCTCCTGCACATAGAAGAGACGTGCGTCATTGATTAACCCTTTTTCTTCAAGCACTTCGCCAATATCCATCACTGTAGCTTCTTCGGTAATGCCAATACTGATAATTCTTGCATTTTCTGTTGAAGATACCGGCTCTTCAGCGAATATCCGATATCCGAAATCATAAGATTCTGTCGCATATTTATAAGTGAACATGACCACCACTATTATTATTACTATTTTCAAAACCGTATCGAACACAGTCCCTATCAATTGTCTGGTATTCATACTCTAAAATGCTCCTTTCACAACCTTATTGAAAATCAAGTTCGTTTACAATCAGTGTCGTGGTATCCTGCATCATCCTGCAAAAGGAAGTCTCTGCCTCGAAAAAATCTGCCACTAGCGGAATATCATATAAGCTTTCGTATTCCCTGTCAAGTTCCTCCAAACGGTCCAGAAGGTCATCGGACTCCTCCTCGTTCTGGAAAATGAAGTTCTTTCGTCTGAATTCATTGACCTTTTCATATAATTCCGGCTGGTTCTTTATCTTGTTAAGCTGCATGACATATTCACGATACTCGGATGAATTCCTGACTGCACCCACAAACTCCTTCGCCGCATCATTTATACTGCCGGTCATTCTAAACCTCCATAATAATTGGAAGTATCATTGGTCTGCGTTTTGTCTTCTTCCAAACATAATCACTTAAGGAATCCTTAATACTTGTCTTAATCTTGCCCCAATCGCTGACACCTCTATCCAGACAGCCGTGAACTGCACTGTCCACAACATGTCTCGCTTCATCCATAAGCTGATCGGATTCTCTTACATATACGAATCCTCTGGAAACAATATCCGGTCCTGATACGAGTTGATCCGTATGTTGGTCGAGCGCAAGAACGACAATAAGAATACCATCTGCTGCAAGATGTTGTCTATCCCTAAGCACAATATTTCCAACATCACCCACACCGAGACCATCTACAAGAACTTCACCCACAGGTACTTTTCCGGTAACCTTAGCTTCCTCTTGTCCAAGCTCCAGCACATCGCCGGAATTCAAAATAAAAATATTCTCCTTCGGGATGCCGAGTTCATTTGCGATTTTGGCGTGAGCCTTCAGATGCTTATATTCTCCATGAACCGGTATGGAATATTTCGGATGCACGAGGGTATAAATCAATTTAATTTCTTCTCTGCAAGCATGACCCGACACATGCACATCCTGGAAAATAACGTCGGCGCCTTTCATAAGAAGCTCATTAATAACATTGGTAACTGCCTTTTCATTCCCGGGAATCGGATTCGAAGAAAAGATAACTGTATCTCCGGGAACAATGGATATCTTTCGGTGGATATCGCCCGCCATACGGCTGAGGGCGGCCATACTTTCCCCCTGGCTTCCCGTAGTGATGATTACCGTCTTTTCCAAAGGATAATTCTTCAGTTGCTCCACATCGATCAATGTCTTATCCGGAATATCCAGATAGCCAAGCGTCGTTGCCGTCTCGATGATATTGACCATACTACGGCCTTCCACCACTACTTTTCTGCCGAACTTATAGGCAGAATTGATAATCTGCTGCACGCGGTCCACATTGGATGCGAAAGTAGCAACAATAATTCGCGTATCTTTATGCTCGGTAAAAATCGTATCGAAAGCCTTCCCCACTGTCTTCTCAGACTGGGTGAATCCGGGACGCTCTGCATTGGTACTATCGCACATAAGAGCTAAGACACCTTTTTTCCCGATTTCTGCAAATCTCTGCAGATCGATGGCATCACCGAATACCGGCGTATAGTCCACCTTAAAGTCTCCCGTATGAACAATGATTCCTGCAGGAGAATAAATAGCAAGTGCAGCGGCATCTACAATACTATGATTTGTCTTGATAAATTCAATACGGAACTGGCCTAAATTAATGGATTGACCAAATTTAACGACTTTTCTTTTGGTATTTCCCATTAAGTTATGCTCTTTTAATTTGTTCTCAATAATTCCCATCGTCAGCTTTGTCGCATAAATAGGAACGTTAATTTCGCGCAATACATAAGGAAGCGCGCCGATATGATCCTCATGTCCATGAGTAATCATAAATCCTTTTACTTTATTTATATTTTCCTTCAGATAAGTGGTGTCCGGAATTACTAAATCAATTCCCAGCATATCATCATCCGGGAAAGATAATCCACAGTCCACAACAACAATACTGTCTTCATATTCGAAGGCAGTAATGTTCATACCAATCTGTTCCAAGCCTCCTAAAGGAATAATCTTAAGCTTAGAACTGCTCTCTTTTTCATTTTTTTTCAATCGGTTTTTCCTCCACATTCTTCACAGTACCCGTAGAGTTTCACTTCATGATCCATCACATGGAATCCGGTCGTCCTTGTAATTTTATCTTCTAATTCCTCCAGTAAGTCGTCCTCGAAGGAATTTATTTTACCACATTTTGTGCAAATCAAATGATGGTGATGGTGTTTTGCCGTACCCATTCCCACATTTCCGATTTCATAACGGACAAATCCGTCGTCCAAACTAATGCGATCAATCAAGTGTAAATCCCAAAGTATCTGTATTGTTCTATAAACAGTAGCAAGTCCTATCTCTGGATAGTCCGCTTTTACCATTTCATAAATTTCTTCTGCAGTTAGATGTTCGTCGGGGCATGAAGCAAGAGCTTCCAGAACAAGAAGCCTTTGAGTTGTTACCTTTAAGCCTTTATCTTTCAGCAATTGCATAAATTGCTCCCTATTCACTACCATGTATCCCCATCCCTTTTACAACTGCACTAAAACGTAACTATTCTACATATTCTTACGGTCAGCGCAGTAAATGCGCAGACCTGATGAATGGTTACGAGAGTTCGATATCTTCCAGTATATTTTCAAAAACTGCCGCAACCGCACTAAGCTCTGTATCATCTTCCACGATTTCATATATCGCTTCCGTCTCTTCCGGTGCCGAAACGTCTTTCAATATCAATGCGTCCGCATCGCCTTCTTCTTGTTCTGTTACAAGAATATATTGGCAGCCTCCTATTTTCGTTTGTTCTAACACGTAAAATTCAACCGGCTCTTCATTCTCCGGTTTAAAGATTATTTTATCCACTACTTATTCTCCTCGTTCTTAAGGTAATCCAAATACCCTTGCAAAATAAAGCATGCTGCAATTCGATCTACATGCTGCTTCCTATTCTCCCGGCGGATTCCTGCTTCCATCATCACTTTATCTGCCGCAACAGTAGTAAGCCTCTCATCCCACATCTTTACATGAAGGCCTGTTCTGCGCTCCAGATTCTCTTTGAATTCCATGGAAAGCTCCGCGCGGGCTCCAAGAGTATCATTCATATTCTTAGGCAGCCCAAGGACAATTTCTTGTACTTCATATTCCTCAATCAACTCTTCGATACGAGCCATCGTCTTACGTAATTTATTTTCTTCTTTTCTCTCTATGATTTCAATGCCCTGAGCAGTGAGTAACAACGCATCGCTAATTGCCACTCCTACCGTCTTCGACCCGAAATCCAAGCCCATAATACGCATGGATTCACCTTATATCCTTCCACGAATGTTCTTTATTCATTGAATATTATAATTCATTTCGAATGCTTAACCATTCTTCCAGCGCTTCGCCTCAATATATTTGGTAAGCAGCTCTTCTACTAATTCATCTCGCTCCACTTTCATAATAAGGCTTCTCGCACTTTTATGGCTCGTAATATATGTTGGGTCTCCGGACATAATATACCCTACAATCTGATTCACAGGGTTGTACCCCTTCTCAGTCAATGCTTCATATACGGTAGACAAAACTACTTCCACACCTGTCTCCGGTTCCGTCTCCACGTTAAAAAATTGTGTATTACCAAAATCCTGCATATCACCACGCCCTTATCTACTGTTGCATTACGTCCTATCATGTAACAGTTCGGTCCCCTCTCCGTTACAAAAGCAAAGATTGCTTTATGAAAATCCATTAAAATCACCTTCGGTGGTGGGATTTTCACTTACTGTTCCACGTATTCTTACGGTCAGCGCAGTAAATGCGCAAACCTGTTGAATAGTTATTATCTTTTAATATTACCCCATCCATCTGGAAAATTCAATCAATTTACACTAATTTAATGATTTCTTTATTCCATGAGCAAGATATCTCCCTGCAAAAAGCCTACTGCTTTACCGCTTATCAATTGATTGGATAAGGTCCCTTCAGCCCTCTTCGCCGCCTTTACATATTGTGCAGTATGGCCTGTCTGGTAGAGCACTCCATCTATCTCTTTCTCTTCCTCGAACAGTACTTCTATTTCTCTTCCTATGTATTCCGCTCTATAACTTGTAGAATTCTCTCTCTCCATTGCCAAAAGTATATTACTTCTCTGCGTCTTTTTTTCATCCGTTACCTGATGTTCCATTTCCGCCGCACGGGTGCCTTTTCTCTTGGAGTACTTGAAAACATGAATTTCATAGAGCTTTATCTTCTCTAAATATGCTCTTGTGATCTGGAATTCTTCTTCTGTTTCTCCCGGAAATCCTACGATAATATCAGTAGTAATAGCCGGATTATCAAAGGTCCGACGTAAAAGCTTCACTTTTTCGTAGTATTCCCCTGAGGTATATTTCCTATTCATTCTTTTCAAAGTCTCATCACAGCCACTTTGAAGAGACAAGTGGAAATGCGGACAGAACTTAGGAAGTATACGCAGTTTCTCTGCAAACTCCTCCGTAATAATTCCGGGTTCCAGGGAACCTAAACGAATTCTTTCAATTCCTTCCACTTCATGAATGGCTTTTATAAGTTCCGGAAGCGCAGGCGCTCCGAAATCAACGCCATAAGAGCTGATATGAATTCCTGTTAACACTACTTCTTTATAACCATGCTTTGCAAGCCCTGTGATTTCTTGAAGAACATCTTCTTGTCTTCGACTTCTCACTCTGCCCCTCGCATAAGGAATAATGCAGTAAGAGCAGAACTGATTACAGCCATCTTGCACCTTAATATAAGCGCGGGTATTCCCGGAAGTCTCTTTCAGCTCCATATTTTCGAATTCACTAATGCTTCCTATATCGATAATCGTCGTATCATCCAGCGTCTTTTCATTCCAGAGTCCGACTTCTGTTTCTTCATTCGTTTTTTCGTTTGCTTTTCCACTTTCTCCCTTGCCGCACTCTTCCAGATATTTTTCCAGAATAGAGACAAGCTCTTTCTTTTTATTATTCCCAATCGCCAAATCTACGCCCACATCTTTGATAATATCTTCCTTGCCGGTCTGCACATAACAGCCTGCAGCTACCACCACTGCCTTAGGGTTCAATTTGCGTGCTTTATGGAGCATTTGCCTGCTCTTTCTATCTGCAATATTTGTCACAGTACATGTATTAACGATATATATATCCGCCCATTCATCAAAAGATACAATATTATATCCCTTTTCTTGTAACATTTGTTGCATTACGTCCAGTTCATATCCATTCACCTTACACCCCAGGTTATGTAATGCTACACTTTTCATATTATTCCTCACTTTTTTTGTATTGTTTTAGCATTGACTTTTACCAATCCAACCGTTAGTATTATAACAGAAGGCATGAAAACATCAAGGAGGTAGAAACCAATGAAAACAGTTCAGATTTCTTTAAATTCCATTGATAAGGTAAAATCTTTTGTAAACGATATTACGAAATTCGACTATGATTTTGATTTAGTATCCGGCAGATATGTGATTGATGCGAAGTCCATTATGGGTATCTTCAGCTTGGATTTATCAAAACCAATCGATCTGAATATTCATGCAGAAGACAATGCAGAAGTAGTTCTCGATGCATTGAAACCTTACATGATTTAACATGTACTAAGGGCCGTGTCTACCCAGACAGGCCATACATGAAATGTGATTGCAACATAAGTGCGAAAGGCATTCGGAGTTTTCCGAGTGCTTTTTTTATGTAATAGGGAAGTGCTTCCATTACATAAAACGGATGCGCAGCTGCGCGCGCGGAATAAAAGCACTCCGTGTCGAAGGTGTCCTTACGTGTATTTTACAAATAAAATGTATTCATGTAGATTATTGATGCACTATGATCAATTCATCATTTGCAAGCGCGGTTTCCACCAATTCTTCAATCTTCTCCGCCAGATTCTCTTCATGCTTCCTTATAATATTAAGGTTCGGCTTAGTAACCGGATGCTTCGCCACAAAAATGGTGCAGCAATCCTCATAAGGAAGTATAGACGTCTCATAAGTATTGATTTTCTCTGAAACTTCCACAATTTCCATCTTATCAAAACCAATCAGGGGACGATAAACAGGCATCGTACACACTTCATTTGTTGCAGCCAGGCTCTGTAGCGTCTGTGAAGCTACCTGACCGATACTCTCTCCTGTAATCAGTCCAAGGCACTCCGTCTGCCTTGCAATCCTCTCCGCAATACGCATCATATAGCGGCGCATAATAATAGTAAGTTCATCGTGAGGACATTTCTCATAAATATATAACTGAATATCCGTGAAATTAATAACGTGCAGGTAAATAGGGCCTGTATAGCGGGAAACTAACTTGGCCAAATCCACTACCTTCTGTTTCGCACGTTCACTCGTATACGGAGGTGCATGAAAATATACCGCATCGATCTTCACACCGCGCTTGGCAACCATATATCCCGCCACCGGTGAATCGATACCTCCTGATAAAAGGAGCATTGCCTTTCCGCCTGTGCCTACAGGCATTCCACCCGGTCCGGGAATAATCTCCGAATAAATATAAATTTTTTCCCGAATCTCTATGTTCAACATAATATCCGGATTATGAACATCCACACGCATCTCAGGATAGCTATCCAGAATAACACCGCCCATTTCACTGTTGATTTCCATGGAATTCAGTGGGTAATTTTTCCTCGCTCTTCTGGCATGTACTTTGAACGTTTTATTTTGCTCCGGGTATACTTCCCCGAGGTACTTAACAACTTCTTCTCCCAGCTTTTCAAAGCCCTCGTCCTCTACATAAACTACCGGACAGATACCGGAAATACCAAAGACTGTCTTAAGGTTGTCCACCACTTCATCGAAATCGAATTCCGATAACGCTTCTACATAAATTCTTCCCTGTGTCCGATAAACTTTGAATTCACCATCACACCTTTTCACCGCATATTTTATCTGCTGTACTAAAGCATCTTCAAAAATATATCTGTTCCTTCCTTTAATACCTATTTCGGCATATTTTATCAAAAAAGCTGTAAACATCTTATTATCCTCCTACCCGCGGCGCAACACCGCGGGACATCATCTATCGATCTTCATAAATACACAGACCTGCTGAGTAGTTACCGACTTTCTCGTTAATGTCTCGTATATCTTCGAAGCATCGGTATCATATCGTACATCGTCTGTAAAGTATAATCGATTTCCTCTACAGTTGTAAAGACTGAAAAGCTAAAACGTATCGTAGATTCCAACAAATCTCTCTCCACACCGATCGCCTTCAAGGTGGCTGACGGCTGTGGTTTACGTGCTGAGCAAGCACTTCCTGCTGATACATAGATTCCTTTATCTTCCAGAGCATGAAGGAGCACTTCACTTCTGACCCCTCTGACAGATACACTAACTACATGAGGCGCACTGTTTCTTCCCGTCAATCCATTTACATTGACTCCTTCAATTCTCGTCACCCCATCGACGAACTTCTGTTTCAAGGTGTAGAGCATATTCACTTCTTCATCCAGATTGGTATAGAGCATTTCTGCTGCTTTCGCCAATCCCGCCGATCCGGGCACGTTTTCTGTTCCCGGACGGATACCGTTTTGCTGTCCGCCGCCGAAACTGATTGGCCTTACCTTCGTCTTTTCATTAATATATAGAAATCCTACCCCTTTGGGACCGTGGATTTTATGTCCGCTTGCAGAAAGCATATCGACATTCATCTTCTTCGGATAGATATGGAACTTACCAAAGCCCTGTACCGCATCCACATGAAATAAAGTATTTGGATTCCTCCGTTTAATAAGCGCTCCCGCTTCTGCAATTGGCTGCAACGCTCCGATTTCATTGTTCGTATGCATAATGGAAACGAGTATCGTATCCCTCATTATCGCATTTGCCAAGTCCGCTTCACGAATCAAGCCGTTTTTATCCACCGGAAGATAAGTGACACGAAAGCCCTCTTCCTCCAGGTGTTTCATTGTCTGCATAATCCCCGGATGCTCAATTGCCGTCGTAACGAGATGCTTTCCTCTTCTATGATTCGCCCATGCCGCACCTATTAAAGCAATATTATCCGCTTCCGTTCCGCCAGATGTGAAAAAAATCTCCTTTTCGCTTACCTTTAGTATCTTTGCTATAGTTTCTTTGGCATACCTGATGTAGCTCTCCGCCTGTACTCCCTTTAAGTGCAGACTGGACGGGTTCCCATAATCCTCACACATAATTTGTGTCATAAGGGAAGCCACATCGTCGAAACATCTTGTTGTAGCCGAGTTATCCAAATATACTTCCATGCTGTCTGCCATCTCCTATTTTTCATAGCGGTCACCGAGTAACTGTTCACGGAGTGAACAGTTACGCCACCGGACTTTACCGCCGATATCGTCACATAATTTGATGAATTTAGGTTTATATTGTTACTATATGCCTATTCTTCTAATTGGTACATTATCCATGCCAGAATTGTAAAGCCCGCAGTCTCAGTGCGCAGTATCCTTTTTCCAAGCGTAATAGGAACAATACCATTTTCCTTCGCTTCCTGTATCTCGCCTTCCTCGAATCCACCTTCGGGGCCAATAAAGATAGCGATGGGCTCTCCTCTTTTCAAAGAAGAAATGATATCCTTCGTTCCTTGCATCCCTTCCGCCAGTTCATAAGGAATCAGCTTCACTTCCATATCCGCTGCATAGGAAATAGCCTCTTTCATCGTCATAACTTCCTTTATATTAGGAATAATACCGCGTTTGCTCTGCTTGGCCGCAGATTCTGCAATGGTCTGCCAACGTTCTCTCTTAGATTTGGCCTTTTTCGCATCCAGCTTCACGACAGCTCTCTTAGCCGCTACAGGAATCACTTCATAGACCCCGAGTTCTACCGCCTTCTGAATAATTAATTCCATCTTGTCCGACTTTGGAAGCCCTTGAAAAAGATATACCTTAGAAGGAAGCTCTACTCCATCTTCTTTTATAAAGCGCAGGGTGCAAAGAATCCTATCCTCTTCTATACACTCAATGCCACAGCGGTATTCCTTCCCATCCACGCCGTTACTGAGTGAAATTTCTTCCCCTATTCTCATACGAAGCACGTTCTTAATATGATTTACATCGCTTCCCGTTATCGTTATTTGATTCCCTTGTATTTGTGAAGGCTCTATAAAAAAGTTATACATAATAAAATCATACCTTTCTCGCTGTAATGGATACCCATTCACCCTGATAGGTAGTTTCCACGATAGAAAGCCCTGCCGCTTCTACCGCCTCAGCTACTGCCTTTTCTTTATCATCGATAATGCCGGAGGTAATATAAATGCCGCCCGGCTTCATTTGATTTACGATTACCGGGGTCAGAGGTACGAGTACATCAGAAAGAATATTAGCCACCACAATATCATAGCACCCATAGCCGACCTTATCCTGTATCTCTTTCTCCGTAATAAGATTACCTATCATCATGGAAAACTTCTCAGGAGAAATGCTGTTGGCTTCCATATTATCCCTTACCGCTTCTACTGCACAAGGATCCAAATCTGTACCAACTGCCTCCTCTGCACCGAACATTAACGATAGGATGGCAAGAATCCCGCTTCCTGTTCCTACATCGAGCAACTTTGTCCGGGGAGTAATATATTTCCTAAGCTGGCGGATGCAGAGTTGGGTCGTCTCATGCATCCCTGTGCCGAATGCAGTTCCCGGATCGATATGGAGAATCATCTTATCCGCATCTTCCTCCTTCACCTCTTCCCATGAAGGAATTACCAGTACATCATCGATATAGAACTGATGGAAATATTGTTTCCAATTGTTAATCCAATCGATATCCTCGGTTCGATCTACCGTGACCGTTCCCTCACCGATATCCACAAACATGCGCAGATCTTCCAGTTCCCTTTTTATCGCCTCAAGAATCTCCTCTGACGTCACATCCTTTCCCTGTAGTTTCAGGCTGCCGTCCTCATTCTCTTGCACAAAGAAACTCAAATATGCAATACCATCATCTTCCTGCACTTCCGGTAAAATATCTACGAACATCTGCTCCTTCTCTAAAGCGGTAAGCGGCACCTTATCCTCTATCTGTGCCCCTTCCAAACCGATATCATACAGAGTACTGATAATAATATCCTCCGCTTCCGTCACCGTTTTCACTCTGAATTTTATCCATCTCATATGTTAACCCATCCTTTTTATGGTGTTCTTTTATAACTGTTCAGCACCTTCATAATTACGTTCTTTTTCTTTTTCCCTGCTATCATAACACCTTTTCCCTTATTTATAAAGTTATAAATAACAGCAAATGCCTTAACAAGCCAGATTTTTCTTCCATAGACAAGTTGCTATTGCGTATTATATAATAGCCATGTAACTAATAATCTTATCGAGTTATTTACATATGCAATATGCAAATACGATTTATTATTCAGAGGAATTAACGCAGATGAAGAGAAATTACAAATATTTATTGTTTGCTTTCTTGTTATCCGTTCCGCTCATTTTGACAGCATGCGGCAAGAATAACACGGACGAGCTATCCCTTGGCGAGGTGAACGAAGCCCCTGCGGAAGAAGAACCGGCGCCAGTCCCGGAAGTAGCGGAAGAGGAACCGGTGGAGGAAGGGCCTCCCATCATTGAAGAACGAGAAGTGGTAGGCGGCAAGATGCAAAGTTATCTGACCGGAGAATGGTTGGATGAGGAGGTCGCTACAAGAAGACCTATCGCTGTTATGATACCCAACAATACACAGGCATTACCCCAATACGGTCTTACGAAAGCGGGTATCATCTATGAAGCTCCCGTAGAAGGGCGCATTACAAGATTAATGGCTATGTTCGAAGATTACGATGAATTGGATCACATCGGTCCTGTGCGAAGCAGCCGTGACTATTATATCTATGTTGCCATGGGCTATCAGGCCATCTATTGCAATTGGGGACTCGCAAGACCCTATGTAGAAGAGCTTATCAATAGAGATACTGTTCAGAATATCAGCGCTGCGGTAGAAGGAATCCACAATCCTTCCGATGTGGCATTCGGAAGAATCAGCAGACCCGGATATGCTACCGAGTTCACCGGTTATCTATTTATGGACGGCCTTGCCAAAGCCATTGAACGCCGGGAATACGAAACAGAATACGATAAAGATTATGTTCCGCAGTTTACCTTTATCGCCGATGATTACCGTGCGGAATATCCCGATAACAAAGATGCTACTCTCATCTATCCCGGGGGCAAGGAAAGCAATGCAGGCGGCTACGGCTCCTACAATCCCTATTTCGAATACGATGAGGAAGATAAGCTTTACTATCGCTTCCAAAATGGTAAAGCACAGATTGACGAATATAACAATGAGCAGCTCTCTGTCTCCAATGTAGTTCTTCAATACTGCCACGGCGAAGTCCGCGATGCGAAGGATTATCTTGCTTTTGGCGTACACGGTGAAGGCGAAGCCCTCATTTTCACTGACGGTAAAGTAATCGAAGGAATATGGAAACGCTATGACGGCGATGCCACTCCTGCTAAGTTCTATGATAAAGATGATAATGAAATTGTCTTCAATCAGGGAAAAACATGGATATGCAATATCTGGGATGAGTATGGTGAATTTGTAGAATACGAATAGATTCAAGAATAAAAGAACGGACGGATGTATAATTTTATGCATCCGTCCGTTTTCTATATCCCATTATTCTATTTCCAGAACTTCTTTTTCTTATCTTTATCTTTTGCTTCCGATTCAGCGTTCTTGCTTTGTGCCTGGGTGGCCTGTAAGGTATTGCCGGTCTCCGCATCGAACTGTCTTAACAGTTCTTTCGCTTCATTAGAAAGCTTATCGGGTACTTGAACGACTAAGGTTACATAATGGTCGCCGCGTACTTCTTTATTTCGAAGAGAAGGTACTCCCTTACCCTTTAAGCGCACTTTTGTATCGGTCTGCGTTCCGGTCTTCACTTCATAGATAACCTTACCGTCCACCGTATCGATCATAATCTCTCCGCCGAGGGTTGCTACCGCAAATGACACAGGTACCGTGGAATAAATATTGTAATCCTGACGCTGGAAGATCGGATGCCTGCCTACCATTACTTCAGCGAGAAGGTCACCTCTTGGTCCTCCGTTGATTCCCGGCTCTCCCTTATCTCTAATTCTAACGCTCTGGCCGTTATCGATACCGGCAGGAATGGATATCTTAATTTTCTTCCTATTTGCGATGTAACCGCTTCCGTGGCAATCCGAACATTTCTCTTTAATTACCTTTCCGGTACCGTTACAATCCGGACAAGTCTGTACATTTCTTACCGTTCCGAAGAAAGATTGCTGGGTAAATACTACCTGCCCCTTTCCTCCGCACTTCGTACATGTCTCAGGGCTGGTTCCGGGCTTCGCACCATTACCGTGGCAAGTCGTACATTCATCCTTCAGCGTAAGCTCCACTTCCTTCTCTACGCCAAATACCGCTTCCTCAAAAGTAATACGTACACTGGTACGAATATTGGCACCTTTCATCGGCCCATTATTCGCCCTGCCGCCGCGGCGTCCACCGCCAAAGAAGTCTCCGAAAATGTCACCGAAAATATCTCCAAAGTCAGCACTATTAAAATCAAATCCGCCGAAACCGCCGGCTCCACCGTCAAATGCAGCATGGCCATATTGGTCATACTGGCGCTTTTTCTCAGGATCACTAAGTACAGCGTACGCCTCTGAGGCTTCTTTGAATAGTTTCTCTGCCTCTTTATCTCCCGGGTTCATATCGGGATGGTACTTCTTAGCCAGAACTCGATATGCCTTTTTAATTGCAGAATCATCTGCATTTTTATCTACTCCGAGTACCTCGTAGTAGTCTCGTTTTTGTTCTGCCATAATTAACTCCTCTAACTATATTGTTTCCATCTTATTTAAAACTGTTATTTTTAACTTTACAGAATAAGTGCCTATCTTTTTGAGTATATATTATTTCCGGTACATTTGCATTAACTTTTTTTATTTCATTCATTTCCTATCTCTATACCGTTGTTACACGTTTTCTCCGTTAAGCACGATATGAAGTTCCTCTTATTAGAGGATTTCCTCTTATAAGGAGAACTTCATATTCTGTCTACGGCAGAGCCGTTATATTTATTCTCACGAAACTTTCCAAAATGATTCTTAGACTTCGCGATAGTCTCCGTCTACCACATCATCAGCTGCAGCGTCTGCACCCATATCCATATTCATGTCCGGGCCGGCAGCTCCCTGTGTCTGCTCATAAACCTTTGCAAAAAGTGCCTGTGCATCTGTCATCAACTTCTCTTTTGCCGCTTTCATTTCATCGATATCGCTATCGGACATTTCCTGTTCTTTCGTTCTCTCAAGAACTGCTTTCAAGGCTTCCAGGTCAGCTTCTACAGTGCTTTTTTCGGAAGCATCGATCTTATCACCTACATCTGCCAACGCTTTTTCTGTCTGGAATACGAAGGAATCTGCTTCGTTTCTCGTATCGATCGCTTCTTTTTTCTTCTTATCCTGTGCTTCGTATTCTGCAGCTTCTTTGATCGCCTTGTCGATATCGGAATCAGACATATTGGATCCGGCAGTAATGGTGATGTGCTGTTCCTTACCAGTTCCAAGATCCTTCGCGGATACATTTACAATACCATTCGCATCGATATCGAAAGTAACTTCAATCTGAGGAACTCCGCGCATTGCCGGAGGAATACCATCCAATCTGAATTGTCCGAGAGATTTATTATCTTTGGCGAACTGTCTTTCACCCTGTACTACATTAATATCAACAGCCGTCTGATTATCTGCAGCCGTAGAGAACACTTGGCTCTTCTTTGTAGGGATTGTCGTATTTCTTTCAATTAATCTCGTTGCAACACCACCCATTGTTTCGATAGAAAGAGAAAGAGGTGTTACATCGAGAAGCAGAATCTCACCTGCCCCTGCATCTCCGGCAAGCTTACCGCCCTGAATGGACGCACCGAGAGCTACACATTCATCCGGGTTAAGGCTCTTGTTCGGCTCCTGTCCGGTAATCTGTTTTACCTTATCCTGAACTGCAGGAATACGAGTAGATCCACCTACCAAAAGTACCTTACCGATATCGGAATTATTAAGTCCCGCATCTTTCATAGCACTCTGAACAGGAACTGCTGTTCTTTCTACGAGATCATGAGTCAATTCGTCGAATTTAGCTCTTGTCAGGTTAATATCGAAATGCTTCGGACCTTCTGCCGTCGCTGTAATGAATGGCAAGTTAATATTAGTAGTCGTTGCGGAGGACAGCTCTTTTTTCGCCTTTTCAGCCGCTTCTTTCAATCTCTGAAGTGCCATTTTATCGTTCGATAAATCTACGCCTTCCTGGCTCTTGAACTCAGCGAGCATCCAATCGATAATTTTCTGGTCGAAGTCATCGCCACCGAGACGTGTATCACCGTTTGTAGCAAGAACTTCAATTACTCCATCGCCAATTTCGATAATGGAAACGTCGAAGGTACCGCCGCCCAAGTCATATACCATGATTTTCTGTTCTTTTTCATTATCAAGACCATATGCCAAAGCTGCTGCTGTAGGCTCGTTAATAATACGTTTTACATCGAGACCTGCAATCTTTCCTGCATCTTTCGTTGCCTGACGCTGTGCGTCATTGAAGTAAGCAGGTACGGTAATTACCGCTTCTGTTACCTTTTCTCCCAAATAACTTTCTGCATCCGCTTTCAACTTCTGAAGAATCATAGCGGAAATCTGCTGAGGGGAATATTTCTTGTCATCAATCGTACATCCGTTGTCTGTTCCTATTTCTCTCTTAATAGAAGAAATAGTTTTCTCTGCATTAGTTACTGCCTGACGTTTTGCCGGCTCTCCGACAAGTCTTTCTCCTGTCTTCGTGAACGCTACAACAGACGGTGTCGTTCTTGCGCCTTCTGTATTTGCGATAACGGTAGGTTTACCGCCTTCCATAACTGCTACGCAGCTATTTGTTGTTCCTAAGTCAATACCTATAATTTTGCTCATATTTAAGCCCTCCTAAAATATATTGTTTCCATTGTCTGCCACTTATCATTTTCTTTCACGGTTAGCTTACTACTGCCACCATGCTATGTCTTACTACCGTATCACGGTACATATAGCCCTTCAAAAGCTCCTGCGCGATAATCCCTGTCCCGTACTCTTCACTTTCCACCTGCATAACAGCATTGTGGTAGTCGGGATTGAACTCCTGGCCGATTGCTTCTATCGGCGTTACACCGAGGCTTTCAAGCTCTGTCATAAGCTGCTTATAAATCATCTGCATGCCTTCTGCAAATCCACTTCCCTTTTCCTCTTCCGGCACAGTAGCCAGGCCTCTTTCGAAATTATCTACTACCGGTAGTATCTTTTCTATAATGCTTTTTGCGCCGGTTTCGAACATCACTGCCTTTTCTTTATCTGTACGCTTTCTGAAGTTATCGAATTCTGCCATCTGACGCTTTACTCTGTCTTCAAGCTCTTCTACCTTTTGTTTTAATGCATCCTGTTTTTTATCTGTTTTCTTTTTGAAAAATCCCTTACTACTCTCTTCCTCACCTTCTATTTCTTCGGATTCAATTTCTTCCTGTAAGGTATCCTCCTGTAAAAGATCTTCATCTGCCGGGGCTTCATTATTTACTACTTCTTCGCAGTTAATAGTATCTTCTTTATTTATTGAATCCTCTTTCACTGCTTCTTCCATATTGATATCTTTCTGCTCTGCCACTTCATTTATTCCTTTCCTTCTTATTTTATTGCCTATTCCCGCTTTTTATATAGATCATCCAATTGATGCATAAGCATTTTAAGCGTGCCTACTACCTTATCGTAATCCATGCGCTTAGGGCCAATAATACCAATGGTTCCTCTCATTCCTTCCTCCAATTCATAGGTTGCCGTTACAACACTGCAATCCTTCATGGACTGTATCGGCGTCTCATCTCCAATATAAATCTGAATGCCGGTGCTATCTTCGTCCGCAAGCCTTCCTTCTATCAATTCTCCAAGAAGTTTCTTTTCCTCAAAAGCATTGATCAATTCACTTGCCTTGCGATTATCCGCAAGCTCGGGATAACGGAAAATATTATTCGCACCGCTAGTATATATCTCCAAGTCTTCATCAGCCTTAATCGCTTCGGCTATCGCATCAATAATCTCTCCAACGATCGTGCTGTGTATGCCAGCCTGCTGTTTCATCGATGCTATCATGCCTAAATTAATTTCTTCCAGCGCTAACCCATTCAAATGAGTGTTCAATAAAATATTCAACTTCAGTAGAATCTCATCGTCTAACTCTTCTTCTATATTCAGGATATCATTCTTAATGACATTGCCCTCCACAACCGTAACTATCAGAAGCTGATGGCAATCTACCCGGGATAACTGTATGAACTTCAACTTATTCCGATGGTATTGAGGTGCGGATATCATAGTGGCATAGTTCGTATTCTGAGCTAAGACCTTCGCGACTTGCTTTAGCAAGTGATCCATCTTATCTTCTTTCTCTAACAAGAGTTCTTTAAGTTCCTCAACTTCCCGTTCCTTCTCCTCCATCATCTGATCCACATATAAGCGATATCCTTTATCGGAAGGAATTCTTCCTGCAGAAGTATGAGGTTGAACAATGTAACCCAACTCTTCCAAATCCGCCATTTCATTTCTTATGGTCGCCGAACTCAGATTCAAATCTGTATATTTGGAAATGGTTCTGCTTCCTACCGGTTCTCCGGTCTCGAGATAGTTGCGGATAATGGCCTGCATTATTTTTATTTTTCTTTCATCTAACTGCAATTCATCATCCTCCTATCTTTTTATTAGCACTCATTAGATGGGAGTGCTAATATCTTCTTACCATAAAATATCACTTACTATATATAATGTCAACAGATAACCCGGAAAATAATTATAAAAAAAATATGAACAGAATATTCTGCTCATATTTTCTCTTAAAATATCAATTACTATTACTACATTAATTAAATAAAGAAGCTTCCTGCAATATCCTCATTAAATACATAATATGCAACACTCTCTTCCGGCTTAACATAAAGTTCCAGAGATTTATACGCTTCCTCATCCTTATGTAAATCATACTTCCAAACGTCCTCTGCGATTTTGGTTAAGTCTTCTATACTGTATGACTTACCACTAAACTGCAGATTCACCGTTGGCTTTACCGGTGTTTTTTTCCTGGGTGTCTTTATCGTCTTCTCTGTTGCCTTCGTTGCAGCCTTCGTCTCCTTTTTCGCCGGAGCTTTTTTTACTGCTGCTTTTGCAGTTGTCTTCGTGGTCGTCTTCCTTGCTGTCGTTTTTGTTTCTTTTCCGGATACTTTCTCAGCACCTGAACTATTTGCCGTGGTTTCCACCGCGTCCGTCTTCACAGTTGATGTTTTCTTCACTTCTGCCATAGGTTTTCTCCTTTCGCACATGCCCCACTCCTCATAAAAAGCATATCTCAATTACACTGTCTTGTCAACTCTTCAATGCGATAGCGTGCTATAACGATACAGAAACGCAATTTTGACTTTGCATTGGCTTTCTGTGAATAGTAACCAGAGATTATCTACATTAGAACATGAAGTATAGCAACACAAGAATGCCCAGAACAATTCGATACCAACCGAATACCTTAAAGTCATGTTTCCTTATATAACCCATCAGGAATCTTATTACAATAACCGAAACAATAAACGCCACTACCATTCCTACCGCCAGAATCGTCCATTCTGCTGCACTGAATGCCAGGCCGAACTTAAGGAGCTTCAAGAGACTTGCACCGAACATAACAGGAATTGCAAGGAAAAATGTAAACTCTGCAGCTACCGTTCTGGATACTCCAAGAAGCAGGGCACCGATAATAGTAGCTCCTGAACGAGAAGTTCCGGGGAATATCGCAGCAATCAACTGCCAGATCCCAATAATAACTGCCGCTTTATAAGTAAGCTGGGAAACATCCGTAATCTTAGGAGCTTTATTCTCCTTGGCATTGCGATTCTCAATGATAATAAATAAGATACCGAATACAATAAGCGCAATGGCAACACAAGTATAATTATAGAAAAGTGCATTGAACAAATCATCGAATAAAATTCCTACGATAGCCGCCGGTAAACAGGCAACTATTATCTTAAACCAAAGCGTGAAAATATCCTTCTTAATAAAAGGCTTCCCTTTCAAATCAAAGGGAAATATCTTGTTCCAAAACAAAAGAACTACCGCGAGAATAGCTCCCAACTGTACTACTACAAGAAACATCTCCCAAAATTCAGCAGATACGTCCAACGTGACGAATTCATTCAATAAAATCATATGTCCTGTACTGCTGATTGGCAGCCACTCCGTAATACCTTCCACAATACCGAAAAGTATCGCCTTTAAAATCTCTATCATCCTTAAACCTCCTTGGAAGACGCATAATCCAATCTCGTCTCCCCTTATTATTATGATGTTGGGGCTGATATCTACGGGTTACTGCGCACTTTGTGCTCTCGAAATTCTAAAACACATGACCTTTTACCCCTGATATCATATTATAATATATAACGAAATCTATTCTTTTATTTCTCCATGTATTCATGAAACAAATCAAGTAACTATTCAGCAGGTCTGCGCATCTGCTGCGCTGACCGTAAGAATACTTAGGAAAGCAAGTGAAAATCCCATCACCGAAGGTGATTTTAATGGATTTTCACAAAGCAATCTTTGCTTTTGTAACTGTGAGGGTACTGAACAGTTACAAAATCAGGACAAATACTCCAAAAGTTCCACATAACGGCTTTCTGCGTCCCTATAACCTTCTTCATATAAAGCTTCCAACTTCTTTCTGTCCTTCTCCACCCTTCCTACTTCACTCACCTTTTTAGGTCGGATAACGAAGGCCTTACCCTCTTCTTCTTGCTGTGCCAAGAAGTCCAAAGTCTCATTGTACTCCTTGTGCCTTTCTTTCATCCGTTCATATATCTTCGGATACTTAATATAGCGCATTTTTACAAAGGAAAGACTGGAAGAAGGTTCTCTATGATATCCGTCCTCTTTCGTCATTATAACGATATTTTTCTCGTTCCCATCCTGTATTGACCTTTTAATCGGAATGGAATCCGCAATTCCCCCATCCAGATATAGCTCATCTCCGATCTTCACATTGCGCGATACGAGCGGCATGGAGCTGGACGCACGTACTGCAATAATATCTCTGTGCATATCCTTAAGCTGTATGTACTCTGCTTGTCCGGTTCGGATATTCGTCACAACAGTATATGCTTTTCCCTCATATTGATTGAAAGCGTCATAATCATAAGGATCCAGATAATTCGGAATTAAATCATAGCACATATCCACCCCGAATAGATCTCCAGTCGTGAGCAGACTATATGGGCTACAATACTTCTTGTGTTCCAGATAGTTTACCGCGATGCGGTAAGCACGTTTCTTCTGCTTCGACAAATAACTGCACATATGACAGGAACCTGCCGATACTCCATAACAAGAGGAGAATTCTATTTCCTTATCGAGAAAAAAATCCAAGACACCGGCAGTATAAACTCCTTTCATACCGCCGCCTTCTAAAATAAGACCAGCTTGATACATTTCGGTATTTCCTTTCTTTCATAACTTTATATAATATCTGTCTCTATATCATCTGTATTCCGTTTCGACAAATCTCCTCAGTGCAGGGAGCGACCGTTTTACCTTTTCGGTGTCCATACAGTAGGCCATGCGGAAATAGCCGGGACAGCCAAAGCTATCTCCCGGAACGAGAATCAGGTCGTAGTTTTTAGCTTTTTGGCAGAAAACTTTCGCATCCTCTTCCAATGCCTTGGGAAAGATGTAGAAAGTCCCACCCGGCTTTATACAGGCGAGTCCAAGGCTGATAAGTTCCTCATAAAGAAGATTCATATTCGTCTCATATACAGATAGTTCAGAGGTGTCATACAGCACCTGCGCTACCGCGAGCTGCACGATGGAAGATGGACAGTTATGCCCGATCCCTCTGGAAATCTGACCGCACATATTTATGATGGTCTCAGCATCCGAGCAAGCTGGATTAACCGCTATATATCCAATTCTCTCACCAGGTATCGACAACGATTTGGAATAAGAATAGCAACTAATCGTATTATCATACACTTTGGAAACGTAAGTATTCTCAACGCCTGCAAATATAATTTCCCTGTAAGGTTCATCGGAAATCAAATAAATATCGTGCCCGTATTCTTCAGACTTCTCCCTCATAATTAAAGCTAGCTTCTCTAGTGTTTCTCTCGTGTATACGACGCCGGAAGGGTTGTTGGGTGTGTTGATAAGCACCGCCATTACCTTATCCGTTAACATCTCTTCAAAACATTCAAAATTAACCTGAAACGCCTCTGTATTGGGAGGAACTACTTTCAGCACCGCACCGCTTAGATCCACATAAGGATGATATTCGGGGAAGAACGGAGCAAAGGTAAGCACTTCATCTCCCGGCACTGTTACACAGCGAACCGCATGAGCCAGGGCTCCCGCAGCGCCTGACGTCATAAATATATGTTTAAAAGTATATTTCATGCCAAATCTTTTGTTCAAAGAATGTGCTACCGCCTCTTTCACCGAAGGGATTCCAAGACTGGGGCTGTATCCATGTATCTCCATAGGATCGCATTGCTCCAACAAATCTACCATTGCCTTCTTAAATTTCTCCGGCGTCGGTACCGAAGGGTTGCCGAGGCTGTAATCGAAGACATTTTCATATCCGATTTCCTTTCCCCTTACCGCCGCATATTCTGACAGCTCCCGAATTACGGATTTAGCACCTAGCATATCTTTATATTTTGCTGCAATCATTTATCGGCATTCTCCTTTCAAACCTTGTGTCAAATTTATACTCTATAGCGATTTTTACTTTTACTTTGATTATTTTATCACAGATTTTCTTATTGCGGTATTATTATCTTTATATATCCGCGCTCGTAGCTGCGCATTGTTTGCCTGAAAGGCTTTTATCCTATAGGATAATTGCTTTTATACTTTAATGTAACAAGGTCTTTCTTATAGAATAAAAACAAGGTCACCACAAAAACAGTGACCTTATCTTCTCATTATATTTTATATTATTTTCACCGCCGAAGCGATTAACTGCATCTTTCCGTGGAGCTCAATCAAACCGAAGTCAGCGGGGAGCACGAAGTGATCGCCTTTCTTTATAAACTGCCCATTAATAAGCCCGTCCCCTTCGATAACACTCATGTTCATAAAGGGATAGTCCTGACTCAAAGTAAAGTCCTTCGCTACCTCCAGCTTCCAGACCGTATAATATTCGTTAGAAACGAGAACGTTCATAGAGTTGGCATTTAAACCAAGAGTATTTTCTACATCCTTATTGATATCATTAGAAGGAACGGTAATCACATCCATACTCTTATCAAGGTGAAGCTTTCTCGGCTTTCCATTCACCATTCTGCCATAATCATAAAGCCTATATGTGATATCGCTGCTTTGCTGCGTCTCCAATATCATAAGGCCGCCTTTAATCGCGTGCACAGTTCCCGGATCGATTTGGATGAAATCACCCCTGCGCACAGGAATCTCACGTATAAATTTTTCCCATTCGCCCTTTTCAATCATTTGTGCCATCTGTTCCTTCGTTTCCGCGTTGTGTCCGATAACCAATCTGGCATCTTCATCACAATCCATCACATACCAACATTCCGTCTTTCCGAGACTCCCTCCCTCGTGCATACCGGCATATTTATCATCAGGATGAACCTGAATGCTCAAATCCTCTTTTGCATCTATCATTTTTACTAAAAGGGGGAAATTTTCCGCATCATAATTCCCGAACAGTCCGGGAAGTTTTCTCCATAATTCGGAAAGCTTTTTCCCTTTGTAAAAGCCTTCTTTTACTTCACAGTCTCCGTGAGGATGGGCGCTGATTCCCCAGCACTCCCCTACATCCCGTGATGTAGTATCGTATTCAAACTCGGTCTTTAAGCGTTCGCCGCCCCAGACCATCTTTTTAAAAATAGGATTCAAAAATAATATTTGTCTCATCAGCTTATTGATACTGAGTTCCTTTCCATTTGTCTCCATGACCCTCTGATACCAAAAAGCAGAATCCTTTACAGTTCGCTTCTGTGTCTCAAAATCCACATGAACAATGCCGAAACGTTCCGTATATCCTTTATCCCATTCAAAATTATCAAGAAACGTCCAGAGGAAATACCCTTTCACATCTACACCATCGTCGCTCGCCTTCTGAAGTTCGGACAAATACATATCCAAAAAATGAATTCTATTAGGGTCATGCACCCGGCCATCCAGAGAAACCACATCATGACAAGACATGCCGTTTTCCGTAATATACATCGGATGTTCATATCTTTCATAGAGAAACCTGACTCCCCAATAGATGGCTTCCGGTGTTACCGGCCAACCTGCTGCAGTTTTTTCATAGCCCGGTTTTCTACTCTCAAATACCGGCTTCCCATCTGCATCTGCGCTTACCATGTACCCATTATATATGTTTTGTCCCATAAAATCCAGTGGCTGTGATATTAATTTCATATCCTCTTGCGTTATCTCAGGCAGGTATTCCTTATACTTTTCTACCCCTTCTTCCGGGTAGTGTCCCAAAAATACCGGATCAGAAAACCATGACACATTCCACGTCCATTTCTCTACAGGGTTAAAGAATCCAAACAATGCTTTTTTAGCCGCCTCAATATCCTCTTTACTGTCAGTTGCAGGATACGCCATGCTACAAGTAGGTGCATATCCCACTTTCACAAGCTGTTTAGCATATTTGCGTAAGTTAATTACTGCCTTTCCATGAGCCTTCAGCACATTATGAGCTATTTGAAAGACATCTTTAATCGGCAGCTTAAGGCCCGGCGCGTGCTCTCCCGAAAGGTTCCCCAATCCCACAAAGCATTGCGGCTCATTAAATGTAATGAAATATTTGCATAAATCAGAAAAATTCTCCGACACAACTCTGGCATATTCCGCAAACCAGTCTACACTCTCAGCATTTAGCCATCCCCCCTTATCCTGCAAAGCTTGAGGAAATTCCCAATGATACAATGTAATATACGGTTCTATGTTGTTCTTTCTCATCTCCTGAACCATATCCCGATACAGGGCAATTGCTTTCTCATTAACCCTTCCTGTCCCTTCCGGCAAGATTCGTGCCCAATTCAAGGAAAAGCGATATGCCTTTACTCCCATAAGGCGCATCAGCGCATAATCCTTTTTGTATCTGTGAATATGGTCACAAGCCACCTCGGCACTGTGTCCGTCTGCGGTTTTTCCTGCTTCCGCAAAAGTATCCCATATGATTTTCCCGCATTCATCTTCTTTATCTCTTCCTTCTATCTGATAGGCGCTGCTGGCAACACCCCAAACAAAATCATCACAAAACATTTCTGCTCTCCGTTTCTATCCTGCAGCTTTCAAGCTTTATGTATGGCTAATATCACTATATGATAAATCTCCCGATAGATCGGTCTAACGCATCCGCTTCTGTTTTCAATAGTTCTACATCCCTTGCTAAATTGAAAACGGTACTAACTTGGTCATCTAAAGTAGCGGTAACCTCTTCGGTAGCAACTGCCGATTGCTCTGAAACAACGGAAATACTGCGAATAGACTCCTGTACCTGTTCCTTTTCCATGTTGATTTCCCGTATGCTGTCAGCAATATTTTTAAGGCCATTCACAAGGCTTTCCACACAGCCGTGTATTTCACCGAATACCTGTATCGTCTCTTCCAGAGACGCTGCCTGTGCGAAAATAATCATCTCCGCTTCCTTTGCCGATTGTGTCGTTCTTGTGGTTGTTTCCCCGATATTTCCAACAATATCCCGAATACTTTTGCCCGCTTCCATAGACTCATCGGCAAGCTTCCTAATTTCTTCCGCAACAACAGCGAACCCACGTCCGCTCTCCCCTGCCCTTGCTGCTTCTATGGATGCATTCAAAGACAACAGATTTGTCTGTCTGGCAATACTGTTAATGGTATCGATAAAGCCTTCAATCTGCGCAGAACGTTTCTGGACATTGTCTATATTTTCTACTAGAACTTTCGTAATGGCTACTGTTGTCTCCGATTTCCTGTTCAGTTCGTCCACAATGATTCTGCCTTGCTCTACCACATCGGTTGTCCGGTCTGCAATATTGGTCATATCGCCGGCTCTTTCATAGACTTCATCTATCTTTACTGCAAAATCCGTCATTTTATCGTTACCGTTATCCGCTTCCTTTGCCTGTGTCTGCACTCCTTCCGCCATTTCATCTACCGCGGTGGAAATTTCCTTTATAGATGTATGAATGATTTCCGATTTGGTGGCTGCCCCGTCCGCCATTTCCTTTACTTTATTTCCAAAGTTCTGCATATCTCTCATAAGCGTCCGCATACTTTCACACATATCACTCAGACCTTGTGCAAGAAGGCTGAATTCATCTTTTCTTTTTATCGCAAATTTCTGCGTCAAATCTCCCTTGGCAACTTCATTCAAGCCATTTGTCATTACTTTTACAGACTTACTCATGCCTGTTGCAATTCTGCTTCCAATTACAAACGCAATAATACACGCAAGAAGTACCAGCATAACACATAAGGTGCGTATAAAACTTACTTCCCTTACGATATTATCCTGAGGAATCAATCCGCAAAGCATGATACCCGTTTTGCCAACCGGAGCATGTACATACAGATAAGTGCCTCCATTATATGTAACATAACTGCTGCCGGTTTCCTCCGTTTCCTTGCTTTGTGCATAGAAGCTTTTATCCGTGAATACAGCTCTTTTATCTTCTGGATCTACCGCTTTTTCTTCACTCTGCTGTATACGTACAATTTCACGGCCATCCGGCGCAATCAATGCCTTGATGCTGTTCTCTCCAAAATCCATTTCATTGAGCATCTCTTCTATTGCCTCAGTCGTAATATCCAATACCAAATATGTATTCGCTTTTAAGAATTTCTGAAAAAATGCAAGACCATATCTATCTTCGGGAATAAATAACCTCTCATCCAAAAATGAGTGATATCCAAACCATCCGTTTTTACGTGTGGCAAATTCCTGAAAGTATTTACCCTCCGGCGACTCCATAAATCCTTTATAAACGTCGTCTCCCATACTTCCCGATATGGACGTAAGGTAAGTTCCATCTTCCGGAATAATAGAATAACTATACAAATATTGTACGCTGGACTTCACCTGAAGAAGATTCTTCTTCGCATTACGCCAATATTCCATGGCCTTACTGTCATTCTGCTTATAATAAACTTCATAATATGCGGACATATCATTCCCAGCTACTATTTCAAGAGCTTTTGAAGATACGTTGCTCGTCAATAAGTCACAATACATACTCATGGCCGATATCGTACTTACAGAGGAATCTTCCACCTTCTCCATGATAATATTAGAAGCAGCTTTATAAGATACAAAGCCTAACACTATAATCAATACAATAGGAACAAAAAATGCCTTGATTAAAGTTCCCATTATACTAGTATTTGTCAATGCTTTAAACGTGAACTTAATTCGGAAATTTTCCTTTGATCCCTTTACCGTTTCATTATTCTCAATATTTATAACATTTTTGATTTTCCCCATTAATTCTTGGAATTTACTATAAATTTTCTTTTCGTCTCCTGCCCTCATGGCATCCTCCTATCGTGAACCAATCACTGATACAAGGTAAAACGGAACCGCTAAATCTTCATAGCTTTCCACAATAGTGATTTCTACCGTATGTACAGTATCTTCCATATGTTCCGCAACTGTATCAATGTATAGGCAATCGCCCCAGTCCTCGTCAAAGTTTCCGTCAATCAAAATAGATTTCTCTATATTTCCGTCAACGGTAACACGAGCTACCGGTGCTGGCTTATATATAGTTTTTCGATATTGAACAGCAATACCCGTGCCTTCAATTTCGAATATTATTCTATTATTTATACAGCTCGCAGTCCAACCCCCTTGAAAAATATGTGAACTTCTTCCATCTTTTCCCGTATCTGCTGTAAATCCATTGCATTTCGGAACACAATTATTATTCCGGTAACGAAAAGAATGCTCATAGCCGTTTCCCGTCAAAGGCTCCGGCATTTCGCCTTTGTTAAACAACAACTCATATTTACTGCGCTCCGCATATGCTTCCTCAAGAAATCGTATAACAGTTTCTGCCACCAGCTTATGTCCCACATCGTTCGGGTGTAAATCATCCGGCGTGATGCTGCGTACCGGAATATCTCCTGACGCAACCTTTGGAAAAACAGCCTCTCTCATGCTAATACACGGAAGTCCGTAAGCTTTTCCGATTCTTGAATGCTCCTCCTGTGCATTTATTCCGTTGTCATAGCGGACATTATGAAGCAATACTATGGCTGGATGACAAACACTTGCATAAATATTGCGTATAAGGCCTTCATAAGTTTCGGCAAAGCGACTGTTGTTCTCATCGTTCACACTGAATTCCACAATGACAAAATCAGGGCTATGGCAGAGCAGATCGTCATGCACTCTTGCCACTCCAAACTGAGAGGTAGTTCCTCCTATTCCAGCATTAACATATGCAAACTCTGCTTCAGGAAATCTATCTTTCCACCAACTATATACAAGGTACGCATAGCAGGAAGACGAAGACGAGGATAAAGAACCCTGCGTTATGGAACCGCCTATAAATCCAATCACAAGCTTTTCACCGTTTTTCGCTCGTTCCATATTTCTTTTCAGCCTATATAGGTTACCCCTGTTTATTACACCTCTCCCCATAGCCGTATTACATTTTTCTTCATGCGTCATATTCTTCCTTCCACACACTTTCTCCAAGAGACTTTATAAACATCACCAGTTCCTCTGACATCCTCTCCGCCTCAGGAATTCGGATATGTCCCGGCGTACCGCATCCGTTATTCATATAGCGGAAATGATATATACGGGAATCCTGCAGTTCCTCGCACACTTGTTCAATGGCACGGTCCCAATTTTGATGATGATTTAAAATGGTGGTTTTCAGTATGATTGCTGCCTGTGGGTATATTTTTCTTAATCTTCCCACAAAAATCTTGTACCGTTTCCGCCAATGTATACTTTTTTCACTCTCGTAATCCTCTGCCATATAATCTTCCGGATGGTTGTCATTTTGTCCGATAGCCACTATGACAAGGTGAGGCCTGTACTTTGCGAAATTCCACCGCTTTACCGGTCCTAGTTCCGGATGATACCTTATCTTGTCATACATTTCTTCCATTCCTATATAACCGGGCTCCGAAAACCATCCTGTACCGTTAAGGAGTGCAATACCACCTTGGGCAATATTATGTATCTGCGCATCTAGCTTCCGCGCAGTCATCCACGCATAGGAATAGTAGCTGTTAGAATACTCCCCGTTATGTTCCGGGTCTTCTTTTCCTGTGTATTCCACAGCTTCAGAAACTTCTCCTGCCGAAACGCTGTCGCCATACACTTCTATCTTTCGTTCCGGCACAGGTTCCGAAGGCTGTATGGAAGCACCATCTTCCACCTCTACCCCATGAAATTTAAATATATGGCAGGAGTCCTGCCTCTTAAAAATCAAAACATCATGAAGCTTATCTTCCAGATTTTCCGCCAGGGTAAGCACCACTTCCTTTTCTTCCTCCGGAAGTATTACCTTCCCCTGCCTGCCGTCTATCACGAATCCTAACGAATTTTCCCAGTACGCTCTTTTATTGCTTACGATAATGCGTATGAAGCTGCCGCTTACCTTCAGCATGATGCTGCTGGCTGGATATACAAATACAGGTTCATTCCTTTCTTCAAAATCAATTCTTCCGCTGTATGTAAATTTATCGTTATCCGGTCTTAGAATCATATGTCATTTACTTCCTTTTTCTGACGCTTACTTTAACGCTTCCCTATTTCAGTATCCGATACGGTAACCGTGCTATTCTCCTTTATATAGGCTACAATATCCTCTAATTGTGTAAATGCAAGCCCTACATAGCTGTCTGCCGCTCCATAGTAAATAGCAATTTTTCCACTTTCCGAATCATGAATCGTCGCACAGGGGAAGCATACGTTAGGAACAAATCCTCTTTCCTCATACCACTCTTCGGGAGTCAGAAGAAAATTTCCGCATCTGTATTTTACGATCGACGGGTTCTCCAGATCCAATATCGCACCGCCGATAGAATAAACATATCCATTACAAGTACCACTCACTCCGTGATAAAATAAGAGCCATCCTTCCGTTGTTTCGATAGGAGCTGCACCTCCTCCTATTTTCAGGGATTCCCACCACTCATTCCCTTTTCCCATTACATGACGGTGCTTTCCCCAATATACCATATCAGGACTTTCACTTACGAAAATATCGCCAAAAGGAGTATGCCCGCTATCACTGGGACGGCTCAACATCATAAAATTTCCATTTATTTTTCTCGGAAATAACACCGCATTTCTATTAAAAGGAAGAAAAGGGTTCTCTATTCTTACAAAGATTTTAAAGTCTTTTGTTTTTGCCATGCCGATTGCCGCACCGTAAAAGTCCTGACACCATATAATATAATAAGTATCTTCTATCTTCACGAGACGCGGATCATAGGCATATACCGGCATAAACGGATTGCCGTCATCATCCACAAAAGGAATTTTCTCCTCCTCGATCTGCCAATGGATAGCGTCCTTGCTCTTCCCCATATAAATATAAGGTATTCCGTTTATTTGTTCTCCACGAAATACACCGATAAATTCCTCACCGTAAGGTATCACTGCGCTGTTAAAAATCCTCGCAACGCCCTTTATAGGATTCCTTCCGATAACCGGATTTTCACTGTACCTCCATACCGGTGCATCCTGCAATCCCTCCGGCCTCTCCTGCCACGGAACATTTTTTACCGGCTCACTTATCATTTTTATCTTATTCATCTTAATAACCATACCTTTCTCATAGCCTGCAAACTTTGGGCCGATGTATTCTCACATCATTTATATTTATTTAAGTATTCAAGATTTTTCTCTATAAGGTCATACCTTTGCTTTACACATTCCACAGAACGAAGCGGATCCTCTGGAGTGCGGAAAACATAATCCGTAAGTTTATCGATCGTAGTAACCGCCACATGTAGGCGCGTATCGCCTGACGCATAATAAATGAATACTTCTCCATTTTCATTTACAATTGCTCCATTCGTAAAAACCACATTCGAAACATCACCTATACGCTCTCCTTCTCTCGGTCCGATCAGAAGGCCTGAAGGTTCCGCAATAATCCTGGAGGGATCTTCCAAATCCGTTGCAAATGCATAAATTACATACCGGAGCCCAGCCGCCGTATTTCTTACCCCGTGGGCGATATGTATCCATCCTTTTTCAGTTTTAACCGGCACTGCACCTGCACCGTTTTTCGCTTCGGTAATCGTATGGTATTTTCTAAGACTAATCAGCTTTTCTTCTCCAATTACCGCATGTGTAATATCACCGCATAAGCCGAAGCCAATTCCGCCCCCCGATCCGGTTTCAATAAAATCATCCATCGGGCGCGTATAAAACGCATATTTTCCATCTATAAATTCAGGATGCAATACTACATTTCTCTGTTGGGGAGAATTTTCTGTCACCAGATTGTCAAGTCTTTCCCACGTTTTCAAATCTTTTGTCCTGACAATTCCGGCTGCCGCTACCGCCGCAGACAGATCGTTTACGGAATTATCCTTACTTTCCGAGCAGAATAATCCATAAATATATCCGTCTTCATGTTTTGTCAGCCGCATATCATATACATTGGTTTCTTGCGGATATTTGTCAGGAAGAAGTATGGGATAATCCCAGAACCGGAATCCATCCGTCCCGCTGTTGCTTTCCGCCACTCCAAAAAAAGATTTTCTATCATCTCCTTCTATGCGTGCTACGAGATAATATTTGCCATTCAGTTCTATGGCTCCCGAATTCATTACCGCATTGATTCCCAACCTTTTCATAAAATAAGGATTCGTCTTCACATTCAAGTCATACTGCCATGTCAGCGGAATATGCTCTCTTGTCAGCACCGGATATTTATATCTGTCGTAAATGCCGTTATAGAAACTTTTATCCGTCTCGTTTTTCCTGTTTATCAAAGCTTCATACTTTTGAAGCTCTTTATAATATTGCTTATGTAGCATAGCCGCTCTCCTAATTACTTCAAAGCACATTCTGCCGTTATGGTACGGACATTTCCAAGGTTCCACAATAGGCGCTCCCTCTATCGGCTTTCCTTCTTTATCCACTTTCCAATACCATTCACCGCCCTGACGCTTATCGGCAATATGTTCTTTTATGAATTTCCATTCGCTTTCAGCTGCTTGCCTGTATTCTTCTCTGTAGGGATTGCGCTCGTAACCGTTTAAAAATCCCACCACAGCTTCCGCTTGCACCCACCAGATACGGCTCTCATCCACAACCCCCTTCTCACATTCATTGGCAAGGGAATTGCCGTCAAATGCTGTCTTATATACATGCTCTGTTAACGATTCGGTAACAGGACGCATAAGCTTTTCATATTTTTCTTCTTTTAGAATGTCCAATCCTCTATCTATAAGCCACGCGGTCTCAATATCGTGGCCATATGAATGCAAATCGAGAATAGAATTCATTTCTTCATCAAAGAACACCTCCTGCCTGCGCAGCTTCGGATTGTATACCTTATTCTTAAAAGTGTCCATGATCCAAAGCATTCTTTCCTTTACGGCTTCACATCTGCCGACACGGTACAATTCCGTATATGCTTCATATACATGCAGAAGGGTATTCATCGTCTTTTCCGCAATCACTCCATTTTCAGACAGCTTATCGTTATCTATTTCTTCAAATCCCCTGTTAAAGCATTCCTTATACCCGAACTCATCCATACATTTTTCTTCTATAATATGGAACAAATCCATGGCCATATCCAATGCTGTTTTATTGCCGCTTGCCTCATAATAGGAAGAAAGCGCATAGATGGCAAACGCCTGATTGTAAGTATGCTTCTCCGTATCCTCCGGTCTTGCATCTGGGCGAATTGACCAGTAAACACCTCCATATTTCCGGTCTATGCAGTATGCTTTCATAAAATCAAATCCATGCTTCGCATAATCAAGCAGCTCCTCATCCTTTAACAACATATAAGCATTGGCAAAAAACCATGTGACCCGGCTATTCAAAACACATCCCTTAATCGCTTTTTTATCTATTTTCAAATCATAATCCATCCAGCCGTAATAACCGCCGTTTTCATCATCACGCATTTTTTTCCAAAAAGGAATAATGGTAGTCGTAAGATGCTCTTTCATCTCTTGGGCCAGCATACTCTTCTCTCCTATCCTTTTACAGCTCCTGCCGTAAGGCCGCTGTATATTTGTTTCTGACATAATATAAAAACAACAAGCGCGGGTAGCAGCGATATAATAACTCCTGCACAGATTAAGTTATACTTGCTTCCAAGGGGGCCCGTAAATGTAAAAAGCGAGGTGGCTACCGTCCCCAGCCTTGTCTTATCCTGCAAGTATAGCTGTGCCATATAATATTCGTTGTATGTCCCTACTCCTTTCAATATCATGCATGTTACAATCGCCGGCTTTAAAAGCGGGAAAAGTATTTTTGCATAAATTGTAAAGTAGGAAGCACCGTCCATGATTGCCGATTCGTCCAATGATATTGATATATTTTCAAAAAATTGTATAAAAATATATATGGAAATAACATCTGTTCCCATCATCAGGATTATGTATCCGTATAAATGATTAATAAATCCCAAAGAGTTCATTATAGAATAAACCGAAACCTGCATGGCCACTCCGGGCAGTAAAGCTGCAAAAAGGAAAAGATTTCTGACAAGTCCGTTCCCAGGAAAACTAAAGCGGTTCAATATGTAGGCAATCTGTGTTCCGAGCAATATGGAGCCCATCAGTACAACAACAAGTACAATGGTAGAATTTATAAAAGCCTGCCCCATATTGGCACGTCGGAATGCCTCCGTAAAATTGCTGAAATTGAGCCAGCTTTCAGGCAGGGTCATTACATTCGTGCTTTGATATTCAGCATCCGTCTTAAATGCGGTGATCACACAAGATACAATGGGCAATATGGCAACTATGGAGAAAAATACGAGCGAAAAATATTTCAAGAATGTCCCTATAAACTTTTTGCACTTCATTAATATCATTATTTAAACTGCCCCCTTTCTCCTTCTATAGCGCTGAAGCTTCTTTTCCCTCTTGATCCCCGCGTTTTTATTCTCATCTTCGGCATCTCTCATAACATATTTAAAGAAAAGTTTCTGTAGGATTGTCGCTGCAAAAATAATCATCAAAAGAACGATTGCCATGGCAGACGCAAGACCTACTTTCTGGCTGACGTGGGCAATTTCGTTCATAATTACAAAATAGGTGCCCGTTCCGTTTGCACCGCTCGTAATAACATAAGGCGGTTCAAACGCACTCAAGGAACCTGTAATGGATAAAATAACATTAAGCGTTACGATTGTTTTAATACTAGGCAGAATAATATATTTAAACTGCTGAAATTTATTTGCACCGTCCAGCTCCGCCGCCTCATACAGCTCCGCATCCACAGACATGATTGCACCGATAAACAATACCATGTTCTGTCCGAAATAACGCCATACGCTGGTGGCTACCAGCGAAATATTATTTATACGCTGATCTTTCAGCCAATACGGAAGATTTTCCAGTTCAAAACCGCACCATTGAAGAACTGTATCCAATACGAATCCTCTCGTATAAAAAAATTTAAAAATGAATCCAATTGCAATACCGCTGACAAGATAAGGAAAAAACATAAATCCTTTAAAAACATTACCGCCTTTTGCTTTAAAACTGAGCATTGTTGCAAGATACAACGCAATTATAAGCTGTACCATGGCGCCACCGATATAATAAAGGCTAAGCTTCAAGGCACCGAAGCAATCATCCCTCTTAAATACTTGAATATAATTACCAAGACCCACAAACTTCCTCGGTCCGATGTATTTCATCTTATAAAAACTGAATTTAAACATTTCCGCAAACGGAAAATAGGTAAAAGTAAACAGCAGCAAAAGAGGTATAAACATAAATGCCACTATGATAATTGTCTGTTGTCCTTTTCTGCTTTTCGCCCATTTTAAAAATTGAAAGGGCTTTTTCTGTTTTGCCTGCACCATTTGATTTGCAGCAGCCGACATACCGTATCCTCCTTATCTACTGTCTTCATTATCATAGAGTCAGGCAGATTCCCCTGACTCTATGAAATTAAAAATTATTTATTAAAATTACTTCCCCTTATTTGAGTCAAATATTAGTTCGTTATTTCTACTCCTGCAACTTCCTGAGCATTGCTCCACGCCGCATTCCATTCGTCCATAATCTCGTCAAACGTCTTATCTCCGTTTGCCGCATGCTCGATAATCGCCTGAATCTTGCTGTCTCCGCCGCTGTTAATATTAAGCTCTGATTCCGCATTTAATTCATTGAGAATATCTTCCTCTCCTGGCAGTGACGGTTCATCTGCTACGAATTCAATGCCGTCAAAAGCTGCATAAAGCTCCGGATATTCTCCGTCCATGCTGATTGGAACACCACCCTCATTAAATGAGAATCCAGATTCTTCCGTCATCCATTTTACAAATACCATAGCTGCTGCTTTATTATCGTCGGAAGCATTAATATTAATTCCATAATTATAGTCTGGGCCTGCGGATGCGTATTGTTTTCCGCCTATAGTAATCGGGAATGACATATAACCGATATCATCGCCGTTCTCTCCTGCATCTACCATTTGGGTATATGCCCATGAACCGAGTACCATACATCCGATCTGCCCGCCGTTGATCATACCTTTGCAGCCTTCCCAGTCGGTCGTTGTGTAGTCATCTTCTATCAGGTCGTTTGCAGCAGCATCATATAAAACCTTATATACCGCATAAGCATGTGTACCATCACCGTAATCTTTGAAAGGATCCTTTGTATGGAGGAGTTCCTGATTCATATATTTACTTGAACCTGTAGCTGAACCGTTGATATACGCATCCCATGCACCCATTGTCCAACCTGCCGCATAGTTGGTGTATAAAGGAATCGCATCCGTATTATCCTTGATTGCCTGCAAAGCATCCATAAATTCTTCCGGTGTCTTCGGGATAGCTGTAATTCCCGCTGATTCAAAGACCGCCTTATTGTATACGATACCTTGCGCATTACCGGTTGAAGCCACTCCGTATACTATATTGTCATACATCCACTGGTCTGCAAATCTCACTACTTTGCTCATGCTGTCCAAATCTCCATAAGGTACAAAGTATTCACTCAGGAGATTTTTATCAACTGCAGGAATCATAATAATATCGCCCCAGTTACCTGCCGTAAGCCTAAGCAGAGCATCGTCCGCATAATTGGTAACGCCTTCCACTTCCACCGTAATATCAGGATACATTTCATTGAAATTCGCAAGGTAAGTATCCATCATTCCGCTTTCGATCAAGTCCGTCCTGTGAGAGAGCCATTTGATTGAAGTCGTAATATCCGTATAGCTTTCCCCCAATACAATATCCGCATAATTCAATTCCCCTGTTGCTGTCGCATCATTCCCCGTTTCTTCTGCCGGTGCCTCCTCTACTGCTGCCGTTTCTTCATTCGTGCTTACCGCTGCGCTTTCACCGCTTCCAGATCCACATCCGGTCATCGATAATGTAAGTACCGTCGCCATACTGAGTGCTAAAACTTTTTTCAGTTTCATAATAGGTGTTCCTCCTTTTTGTTTCGTTTGTTTTTTGTGACGAGCTACTATATAACTTTATTTTAATTATATTTAACTTTATTTTTTAATCATCATTTATTCTTGTTTTTAATCTCTATTAATTGCGTCTATTGTCCATTTCTTCTATTTATACAATTTTAACACTATATTTTTGTGCATTATTCATATATTGAAAATTTATATATCTTCATTTTAAATTTACTTTTACGGTTTTAGTCTTTTTTACTTACTTTTATTACTTTAATTTAATTTATGATTTGTGTTATATAACTACTCATAGTATAATCAATTATATACTTTATTGTTTACCCGAAGAGCTTTTGTATTATTAGGAAAAAATACTTTCATACCCTGCTACAGAGAGGATTTTCGTATGATAGAAGAAATTTCGGGTTTTCTCAAACAAGGAGGTAACATTTGAACTTTACCAATGATTTTGAAAGCTATATGGTCTCCCCTCCCCGCCTTTCCCCAGATAAATCACCCCTTTTTTTTCTTGGGAACATATATGAACCCGGCAAAGATATCGACGAAAAACTAATCTCTATTCTTTCCGGAGGATCCCTGGAAGCATCTTTTCCATATTCTTTTCAGCTTAATCCACTAAACTGCTATTTACTTTTATATACGGAGAACGGATATGGAAAGCTGCATTATGAAAACAGCATTTATTCCCTGGAAAGTAATACCTTGCTTTTTGTGAAATGCGACCAACGTTTTAAGCTAGAAATCGCCGTATCTCCCTGGAATTATAAAGTATTCTTTATAAAAGGAGAAATTCTTGACTTTTATAGCAAATTATTGCTCCAATACGGTTTCCCGCTTTATACCCCTCCCGAACACTCAACCATCATAAGGAACATTCAGAAGCTGGCACTAAACGGCACAACAGGCGAAATCCGAAATAAGTTATATGATTCCCGTATTCTGACAGATATTATCTGTGATTTATTGATGGAAAGTATGGAGGCTGAAAATCCCGTAACAAAAGCTCCCGGCTATTTACAGGAGATAAAAGCGCTCTTTGATATCGCTTACCAGGAAAGCTACACTTTGAATGAACTAGAAAATCACTTTTCTATCAGCAAATATCGGTTATGCCGCGAATTCAGCATGTATTACGGAGAATCACCGCTACAATATCTGAATGCCAGAAGAGTGGAGATTGCTAAGGACTTGCTCCTTACTACAGATTACCGCATTCATGAAATAGGCAGCCTGGTCGGTATCGACAACACCAACCACTTTATTTATCTTTTTAAAAAAGAAACAGGGATGACTCCCTTGTCCTATAAACAAAAATCACTTAATATTATCCGTAAGTGACTTCTGTTCCTGTACGCAAAACAGCCTAATAATATTCAAAAACCGCTCCCGGACAAAACGAATGTTTTGAATCTGAGAGCGGTTCTATAGCTTCTATCATTATTCTTTTCTTTTTACGCTATTCTTCGGCACTAAATGCCCTTCTACAATCGTTATCCCTTTCTTATAATATTCACCGGATATTTTTCGCACAAGATTATTAATACTCTTTCTCGCCATTTCCTTCATATCCACCTCATATGTGGTAATTTCTACATTACACAATCCTGGATAAAGATAATTATCGAATCCCACTACGGAAATATCTTCTGGCACACGATATCCTTTCTCTTCCAGCTTTTTAATCAGCTGGCTCGCACATAAGTCACAGTTACATACAAATGCCGTGGGCATTTCCTCCGGAAGCTTCAGTTCAAAGCCCAGATCCGACCTTCCCGTAACAGGGTCTCTGTCCCCCACTATCCAATCTTCCCGCGTCTTTTGTCCGTGCTCCAGCAAAGCCTTTGCATAGCCAAAATAACGATCCGTTATGCTCCCCGTACACAACAAAGTTCCTACATAAGCAATCTGCGTATGTCCCATATCAAAGAGATAACTCGTAAGCTTATACATTCCATAATAGTTATCGGTTATGATAGCGTCACACTTATGTCTTTTATCATAAAAATCAAGGTAAAGCAAAGGTGTTTTCACTATATTGCTGAGCATTTCCAAATAATCTTCGTTCAACAGGCCAATCACTATCATGCCATCTACTTTTTCTTCCTGCAAAAGTTTAGGGAGAATAAGAGCCTTTTCATCATCGGCTTCAAGCACCTCCAGCATCGTAAAGCAGTCTTTCTGCAGCGCTTTCTGTGCTACCTCCTGATACATTTCCCAATAAAATGACTTATATTTATCCAGAAAACGGTCGGATACAAGCACTCCTATATTATAACTCTTACGGTTTTTTGCCAGTTTAAGTGCGGAAGGCTGCCTATATCCCATTTCATTTGCCAACTTTATGATCTTCTCCCGAACTTCCTCACTGACGCCCTTTTGCCCGGATAAAGCTTTGGATACAGTGACTACACTGACATTCATCATTTCTGCAATGTCTGCCATCTTAACCGCTTTCGCCATTCTCTAACTCCTTTCGCATTCTTCGACCTATGGTAAATATTTATTCTACCGCCCTTAAATAGTACAACTTTCCCTTGAAATCTCCCCAAACGTCTTCCACCGGAATTCCTGCTTTCATTAAAGTATTTCCATAATAAGCTTTTTCTCCTCCCTCTACCAGATACTTCCTATTTGAATCAAGGCCTTTTACATAAATTCGCCGACTGTGAACATTCGGGCGGTTCAATACCTGGATGTATGTAATAAGCGCTTCTGTCTTATCCTTGCTTACCACTGCATAGCAATCATACAGATGATTTTCCTGATAGGAAGCAATTCGATAGTAATCACCACGACGTACCAGATCATTGTACTTGTGATACATAGCAATCTGATCAGGAATCATATTCCGCTCTTCCTCCGAGATCTTCGTCACATCCAGCTCATAACCGAAGGTTCCCGCCAGTGCCACATATCCCCTTGTCTCAAAAGGAGTCACTCTTCCCACCGTATGATTTGGACAATCAGACACATGTGCACCTATGGAGGAAAGAGGGTAAATGAGCGCCGTCCCTTCCTGAATCGACAGACGCTCTACCGCATCCGTATCATCCGAACACCATATTTGCGGGCTGTAGTAAAGCATACCAGGATCGAATCTCGCACCTCCACCGGAGCAGTTCTCCAAGAGTAAATAGGGAAATTCCTTTATAAGACGGTTCTGCAGTTCGTATAGTGCAAGTACATAACGATGATATATCTCACCTTGTCTGTCTGCGGGAAGGCATGCGCTGCCGATGTCAGAAAGGGGACGGTTCATATCCCACTTGACATATTCGATATTAGCACTTCGCAGTATCTTCGCCACACATTCATAGACGTAGTCTCGCACCTCTTTTCTCGTCAAATCGAGTACATACTGGTTCCTTGCCAGTGCCGGCTCCCTGCCCGGTATCGCAATAGCCCAATCCGGATGGCTTCTATACAAATCAGAATCCGGAGAGATCATCTCGGGCTCAAACCATATGCCGAATTTCATCCCGAGCCGGTTCACTTCTTTTACAAGAAAGTCAAGCCCCCCTTTTAATTTCTCCTCGTTCACCTTCCAATCGCCCAATGCGCTGTTATCACTATCGCGGCTGCCGAACCAGCCATCATCCATAACAAGCATTTCGATACCAAGCTCGGCTGCCTGTTTTGCAATCGCTATCAGTTTATCTGTGTCGAAGTCAAAGTAAGTTGCCTCCCAATTATTAATAAGCACCGGCCTCTTTTTATCTCTGTATTCTCCCCTTATTAGGTGATTTCTGTACAAATCATGGAACGTACGAGTCATAGCCCCAATTCCATTATCAGAATATACCAAGACAGCTTCCGGCGACTGAAATCCTTTTCCTGGTGCAAGCTTCCAAGAAAAATCATCCGGGTTAATCCCAATGGTCAGACGAACGCTATCGAACTGGTTCACTTCCTCCTGTACCATGAAATTACCGGAGTATACAAAATGAACAGCATACACTTCTCCCGTTTCCTGTGTGGTTCCCTCTGTCACAAGTGCCATAAAAGGATGATTCTGATGACCTGGTTCTCCACGTAGGGAAGAAACCTTATACTTTCCATATCCAATTTTCTCGCGCTGAATATTGCGTTCTCTCGCCCATGAACCATGCAGAGTTATTCGCTCAAACTCTCTATTATCCATATCAATACATGCTGATAATACCTTGGTCAAATACAATTCCTTTGAAGAAGCGTTCATGATATGTACGCTCCGCGTTATGACATCCACATCTTCAAATGTTGTATAGCTAAGCGTTACGTTAAGTCCAATCGCCGCATCCTCACATTCCACCTCAAGAGTAGTACATTCCTCTTTTCCTCCAAAAGTTGCCGGCAAACTTGCAAGTTCCGGTTTTCCTTCATATATACGATGCGATACAGCGGAGAGGTTCACCGCACGATGCCCCGTCGCGGAAAGCACTTCGATACATCCGTCCCGATAATCTCCCACACCATGCCCCGGATATTCAACCGGAAAAGAATCCATAAAAGAGCATCTATCCCGTCCATTTACCGAAGGTACAAATGGCGCTTCCTGCGTACGAAGCAAGTAAGCAATGTCATAATCTTCCAGCTTGCTTCCGTAATATACATGTCCGAGAAAACTGCCATCATCCACCACTGCCATAATATATGAAGTATTTGGTGTATCCAATTTAAAGATCTTTTTAGCCATACATGTATTTTGAGGCTCGCAATCATAACATTTAATTCCCATATTATTCTCCTAAAATATTTTTAAGTTTAATTAAAGTAATTTTAATTAAATTATAAATTAAATATAGGTAATGTCAATCTTATTTCTAAATTATTTTCTACAAATATTTCAGAAGCGAACTGCATGGCTTACTTTTCCTTCATTCTTCTTCCGTATAAACAAGTGCACAGCGAACCGCTCTTTTCCACCCTTTCAACAGATGATTTCTAAGAGCTTCATCCATAGATGGTTGGAAGCTTCCCCCGAGCTGCCAGTTTTCTTTTATTTCCTCTTTATCTTTGTAATAGCCGGTGGCAAGCCCCGCCAAGTAAGCCGCCCCCAAAGCTGTTGTTTCGATGCAATCCGGTCTGTGTACTTGCGTGTTCACAATATCCGCCTGGAACTTCATAAGGAAGTCATTGGCACTGGCCCCGCCGTCCACCTTCAATTCCTTCACTTTGATTTCCGAGTCCTCTTCCATGGCCCTCAATACGTCCGCCGTCTGATATGCTACAGATTCCAATGCCGCACGCACGAAATGCTGCTTCTTACATCCTCGCGTAATACCTACTACCATTCCTCTAGCATGTTGATTCCAATAAGGTGCTCCCAATCCTGTAAATGCAGGCACAAGATAAACTCCGTTCGTGTCCTCCACCTCTCTTGCATATTCTTCCGAGGTAGCGGATCTTTCTATCATGTGCATTTCATCTCGCAGCCATTGAATGGATGCTCCTGCTACGAATACACTTCCTTCTAAGGCATATTCCGCCCGGTTCTCCGTGGTGCTCGCTGCAATCGTGGTCAAGAGTCCTTTTTGCGAGGAAATCGCCTTACTCCCTGTATTCATCAACAGGAAGCAACCCGTTCCATAAGTATTTTTCGCTTGTCCCGACTCGAAGCAGCACTGTCCGAAAAGAGCTGCCTGCTGATCGCCAGCCGCACCTGCTATGGGAATCTTCCCGCCTAGAATGCCCCCGGCCGTATATCCGTAAACATAACTCGATGGCTTCACCTCCGGCAATAAAATGGCAGGAATATTAAGCTTAGCAAGAAGCTCTTCATCCCAGCAAAGCGTATGGATATTAAAAAGCATGGTGCGAGATGCATTAGTATAATCGGTAATGTGTACCTTTCCTTTTGTCATATTCCAGATCAGCCAGGAATCCACCGTTCCAAAGAGAATCTCTCCTGCCTGCGCACGCTCACGTACGCCTTCTACATGATCTAATATCCAGGATATCTTAGTCGCAGAGAAATAGGCATCGGGAATCAGACCTGTCTTCTCTTTAATAACATCTCCATAACCCTCTGCATTCAGAGCATCTATAATATCCGCTGTTCTCCGGCACTGCCAGACAATCGCATTGTATACGGGCTCTCCCGTCCTCTTATCCCATAGAATCGTCGTTTCTCTCTGGTTCGTAATACCGATACCGCTTATTTCTTCCGCACTGGCTCCCACCATTGCCATAGCTTCCGTAGCCACGGCAAGCTGAGAGGACCAGATTTCCATCGGATTGTGTTCCACCCACCCGGGAGCAGGGTAAATCTGGCGAAACTCCTTCTGGGCACTGCTGCATACCTTTCCCTTCTTATCGAATAAGATACACCTGGAACTAGTTGTCCCCTGATCCAGGGCCATAATATATTTTTTCATACTCTTTCTTCCGTCTCCTATCTTACCATTTCATAATTCTATCATATCATTTCTACAATTATTTTTCGATATTTTTTAGGAATTGGACTTATATTTTACTAATGATAATTGTATACCAAGTCAATGAATCTATTTTGACAAAGAAATATTCCTGTGCTATTCTTCTATATGGTTTTGTATGTAACTGCTCAGACCTACTGAATAGTTACTTTCATTTATACTTATCGATATTTCAACTTTTTATAAAGGGAAAGCGTGTTAAATTATGAGCATTGGAATTTTACTACAACAAATGATGATGATATTTATTCTTATTATGATCGGTGCGTTTCTCTACCGCAAATCGATGCTTTCTGACAGCACCGCCAAACAGGTCTCTGCTCTTATTATAAACATATGCAATCCGGCTCTGCTTATCTGCTCGGTATTCGATGCCGGCCCCAAAGCCTCCACTTCCGATTTGCTTACCGGTTCTTTTATTATACTGATTTCTTATGCTATCCTCATTTTATGCGGTTATCTAATGCCCTATATTCTCCGCGCTCCGAAGGAGGATCACTTCGCTTATGGACTTCTTACCATTTATGGTAACGTAGGCTTTATTGGAATTCCCTTATCCATGGCTGTACTTGGTCCCGGCTCATTGATCTATGTATCTATCAGCAATCTTATATACAATATACTTGTTTATACACAAGGAATCGCTACCATTAAGGCTGCCGTTAAAAGGAATAAGCCTCTTGTTCCTTCCGATGATATCCCAAATAATGAGACAAAAAAAGAAGAAGCGAAAAGCTATGCTCATCGTTTCTTCCAAATCACGGGCAAATTCATCAATGCCGGAACCATATCCGCTTTTTTAACCATTATATTATATCTGAGCGATATCCATATTCCGGCACTTTTTTCCGATACCCTTACCCATGTGGGGCGTTCCACTACCTTCTTGTCCATGCTCGTACTCGGTGTTTCAGTAGCACAGATGCCCTTTGCCGCTATTTTCTCTCATAAGAAGCTATATGCATTTGCAGTGCTTCGTATGGTTCTCATTCCGGTACTTTGTGTATTCCTGTTCCGTCTTTTTACAGATAATACGCTTATTATCAGCACGACTGCACTTATGCTCTCAGTACCTGCCGGTAATGTACCTCTTATTCTATGCAGGCAGCATGATTTGGACAGCGCTCTTATCTCCAGAGGAATTATCCTCTCCACGCTGCTTTCCTTTGTTACGATACCTATTGTGACCTTATTTGTATAACAATCACATCCCCATTTATCTCTTGCAGCGAAGCAAAATCTACTTACAAAAAATTAACAAAAACAGTGTAAATCCCGACAAGTTTAGTAGGATTTACACTGCTTAATAACAAATATTTAAGAAAATTTTTCTAAATGTCTTTTATAATTGCTCTTTTGGGGCCTGGCGTCCGGTTATGATAAAGAGTACCACTCCCGCAATCACGGTGAAAATAGAGATGAATTGTGATGTGGATAACGCACCCACACTGCCTCGTATCAAATCTCCCCTATAATATTCCAGAATGAATCGACCGATGCTGTATAGAATCAAATAAACAGCTCCAACCTGTCCATCTGCTTTTTTCCTCTTTGCAAACCATATTAATACGAAGAAATGAAGAAAGTTAAGCCCACTAGATATAATCTGTGTGGGGACAAGGCTTATATTATTAGGCGCATACGCAGACGTATGGAATACAATTCCGATTGGGCTATTCGTCTCATGTCCATAGCAGCATCCTGCCAAGAGACAACCAACTCTTCCGAAACCTTGTGCCAGCGCTACCGATGGAATGAGCAAATCGAAATAAGGAAGAAACTTCAGCTTCTTTATCCTGCAATAAATTATAGCAGAGAAAATACCACCGATAATACCGCCATATACTACCCATCCATTTTGAAAATCGAGTAAAAGGGATGGATTGGCTATAATATTTTTAATATTCGTTAACGAGTAGAGTAGCTTGGAACCGAGGAATCCGCCTATTACACACCATATTACAAAATTAAATATATGGTCCGCATCCAATCCCTTTCTCTTCGCCCGATATTCTCCTACGAAATATGCCGCCAGAATACCGATAGCAATCATAAGTCCATACCCGTATACAACAATAGGTCCTATAGCAAATAATTCATTCTTCATAAACTTCTCCTGTTCTGTCTATTATTTCCTGTAACAGTTCAGTACTCTCACTGAATAGTTATCATTTCCTTTCATATCCTAAGATATTCCCTTAGATTTTTTAGTGTAGCACAGATACAGGCATGTTTCAATGGAGTTCATAAAACGTTCAAAGATTAATAAAAGCGCTGCATTTAATACAGCGCTTTTATTATTTGAGTCTTGGACTCTTTATTCAGCCCAATTTATCCTTCAATGGCAATTAACTTCTTTTCTTCTATCTTTTTCTCTTCCTTCTTTGCTATTGTAAGCTGCAGTATTCCATCTTCGAATCTGGCTCTGATATCCTCTTCCACAACTGCATCACCTACATAGAAGCTTCTTGAACACTCCCCGCTATAGCGCTCTCTACGGATGTAAGCACCATTCTGTTCATCCTTTTCCTCTTTATCCATGTTTCTGGATGCGCTAACAGTAAGATATCCATTTTCCAACTTCGCAGAAACATCTTCTTTCTTAAAGCCCGGCAAATCGATTGCTACTTCATAAGCAGAATCTGTCTCCTTAATGTCCGTTTTCATCAAATTCTTCTCATATCTTCCATATAGAGGGCTGCGTCTTCCGAAGAATTCTTTTTCAAACGGAAAATTCATAAAGTCATCGAATAAGCTTTCTCCAAAAATACTAGGTAGTAACATAAGTCATTCCTCCATTTCTATTTGTTTGTGTTGTATTATTTATTTGTTCTATATGTAATATATCACTCATTGTTAGCACTGTCAATAGGTGAGTGCTAGCAGAATTATAAAAAATTTATAAAATTAGAAACATCAGACCGAAAAGGCCTGATGTCCATTTTGTTATAAATTTTATGTATTATAATTTCTATACTCTAAACCTTCTAATAGACTTGTCTAACACATCCGCATCTTTTCTCAGCATTTCAATATTCTTTGCTAAATCAGAAACAATCTTAACTTGATTATCCAGGCTGGCGGTTACTTCCTCAGTGGCAGCCGCCGACTGCTCCGATATCAAAGAAATATTCTGGATAGATTCCCGAACCTGTTCCTTATCTATACTGATTTCCTTCATGCTGTCCACAATATGATCGAGATGTCCCACGAGGTTTTCCACGCAACCATTAATTTCTTCAAATACTCGAATCGTTTTATCCAAAGAAGTCGCTTGCTCAAAAATCATTAACTCAGTTTCCCCGGCCGCTTCTGTTGTCTTCTTCGTTGTCTCAGTCATATTATTAACGATATACTTAATACTCTTACCCGCCTTCATGGATTCATCCGCAAGCTTTCTAATCTCTTCCGCAACAACTGCAAATCCCCGACCATTCTCTCCTGCCCTTGCTGCCTCTATAGAAGCATTTAATGAGAGAAGGTTAGTTTGTCTGGCTATGCTATTAATCGTATCGATAAAACATTCGATTTCTAAGGAACGATCCTGCACATCATTTATCTTTTCTATCAGCACCTTTGTAATAGCTGCCGTTGTCTCCGACTTCTTATTCAACTCGCCGACGATAATACGCCCCTGTCCCACTGCCGCAATAGCCTTGTCTGCGGTGTTGTTCATATCTCCGGTGCTCTCATAAACTTCATCGATTTTTACCGCAAAATTAGACATCCTATCATTACCATGATCCGCATCTTTCGCTTGAATTTCTACTCCTTTTGCCACTTCGTCTACTGCCGCAGAAATTTCCTTGATGGATGTATTGATTGTCTCTGACTGTACCCCGACTCCGCCTGTCATCTCCTTTACTTTATTTCCAAATGTCTGCATATCCTTCATAAGTGTCCGCATGCTTCTCAACATGTCGTTCAATCCGTTAACAAGAAGACCTAATTCATCCTTTCTAGTAATCTCGAATTTCTGCATGAGATTCCCCCCTGCAACCTCATTCAGCCCCTCGACAATTATGCCTACAGACTTACTCATACCTGATGCAATCTTTCCTCCTATAACAAAAGCGATAGCACACACGAACAATACCATAAGAATGCATAGATTTCGTATTGATTTTACTTCTTTTATAATATTATCCTGTGGAATTAATCCACATAGCATAATTCCTGTATCACCCACCGGCGAGAATACATACAAATAAGTCGCTCCATTATATTTAACATAATTGCCTCCGGCTTCTTTTGCATTCAGGCTATCTCGGTAAAAGTCCTTATTCGTAAAAATTGCCGAATGAGCTTGAAGAGGCGTATCCACTTCAGACTTTTCCTGCTGTATATATACAATTTCACGACCATCAGGAGAGATAAGAGCCTTGAGGCTATTATTGCCGAAATCCATCTCACCCAACATTTTCTCAATAGTTTCCATGGTAATATCGAGGATAAGGTAGGCATCGGCCTTCAAAAACTTCTGGAAAAAGGCAAGACCATATTCATCCTCGGAAATAGATAGCCGCTCATCCAAGAATGAATGATATCCGAACCATCCGTTTTTGAGCGCTTCATTTTCCTCGAAGTATTTTCCCTGCACAGATTCCATAAATCCTTCATAAATATCTTCTCCCATGTTTCCGGATATATAACTAAGAGATAGCCCATTAGCCGGAATGATAGAATAACTATATAAATATTGCACACTAGCTTTTATTTGGAGAAGATCCTTTTTCGCGCTGCGCCAGTATTGCATTGCCTTACTATCATTTTGCTTATAATTTCCTTCATAATATGAAGATAAATCATCCCCTACCACTAGTTCCAGCGCTTTCGAAGATATATTGCCGGTAAGTAGATTACAATACATACTCATGGCCGATATTGTGCTTATAGAGGAATTCTCAACCTTTTCTTTTATGACACCGGAAGCAGTTTTATAAGATACGACCCCAAACACAATAATAAGTACAATGGGAACGAGAAAGGCCTTGATTAAACTTCCCTTTATACTTGTATCCGACAATATTTCAGGTATTATTCTATTCTTTATGTTACTTTTATTTCTTCCGGTTCTTATTTTATAAAAATTCATTTTGGGTAAAGTTATTTTCTTCATAATATTACCGCGTCACATTAACAAATAGTTTTTCCCTATCAATAAACATCTCGTCGATTCTCGCCGAACGCGCATCCTCTTTCAATGCAATATCTCCGTTATCACGTCCATGATATATGATATAACATTTCTCGTTATCAAATATAACACTATTGTGTCCCATCCCCTCTATAAACTCATTCTTTCTCAAAAGAGGAGCATACGTATGATTATCAGGATACTTCTTCCATTCCAATTCTCTTAAATCAGCATTCTCCGGGCCATGTGCAATACAATATCCGATAAAATACGTAGGATTCTGATAGCATGCGCCGGAATACATCAGAAAATGAATGCCATCGTGATAGAAATAAAAAGCACCTTCTATCGTATGCCAATGCTGTCCGACTTTGAATCTATCCTTCATATAAATTTCTTCATCAATCGTAGGGCACACTACAGGAATTGGTTTTCCTTCTACAACAAGCGGACTTTCCATCCTATCACACAGAATATATGTACCCGCACGTTCTGCTTCATAATCATTATTGCAATAGAAAAGATACAGACCCGATGGAGTTTCTACAACATGTGCATCAATGGAAAAGGGAGGCAATAATGTCTTTTCATACTTAAACACTCCAGCCGGGGTATCCGACACCGCTACCCGCATAGTATGACCGTGTTCGTCATCACAATCTTCATCTATACTGGAATAATACATGTAATATTTACCGTCAATTTCAATCACGCTCGGTGCCCAGCAGACTTTCTGCCCCGGCATATCCAAATGGACTCCCTCATATTTCCACCCATTTAAGAGTTCATCGCTGCTATATACCTGCCCTCCTGTAGCATACATATAATATCTTCCATCGCTTGCTTTTATTACATAGGGATCTGCCTGCCCTAAAGGAGCAGGATCATTTATCTTTCTATTATATAACTTCATAATTTTGTATCCTTCCATTCCTCTATTTTGCTTAAGTCACAATCATTCTCATCTCTATACTTCCTGCTAATCAAAGAACTTTTGCACCGTCATCAATCCGGACGGTACAAAAGCCCTTTAAAACATACATCTTGAAATTAGCCAGATATACGATATTTTATCATTGAGCGTCCGCTACCGCCTGTACTGCTTTCAGCTCTTCTGCCGGATCATCACCTGCTGCAACATTCTGCATCGCAACCTGAATAGCGGTCACAAGTTCGCTATTAGTCAACTGTCTATTTCCTACTGCATTGCTCACATAATAGTTAACTTCATCGATAGATTGCTGCTGCAATTCACCGTCAATTGTTCCTGTATAAGTTATTTCATTGGATACAGGGGCACCCTGAAGCTGATTTACCCAATACTGCTGCCCTTCACCATTCGACATGTATTCAACAAATTTCATTGCTGCTTCTTTCTGTTCGCAGTCCTTATTGACAGCGAGCATTATATCAACTCCTGAAGTTCCGGCTATGGTACCGCTTTCTGCCATGGAGGGGAATACTGACATTCCGATAATATCTTCCTGATTAGCAATTTCTGTTCCCTGTATCTCTGCATTTGTTGGGGAGGTAGGTCCTAAGTGCCATGAACCAGTCATGAAGAATACTGACTTTCTGGCAAAGAAATATTGGTCACGGGCATCTGGATAAGTCGCAACCCCCAAAGCACCATCCTCAAATATACCATCGGTAAACAACTTCTGCCATGCGAGCATAGTATCTACAAAGCATTGATCCGTCCACTGACGTTCTCCTCTTTCTGCTTCATAAACCGCACCCTCTTCAAATTCATTAGAAATCTGAATGAACCAGTCCGAGTTAATCCAATCATCTGCAGCACCTGCAGCCACACATACATAGCCCTTCGCTTTCGCCTTCTCTGCCGCATCCTTTAACTCAGCATAGGTAGTCGGAACCTTTTCAATACCACATTCATCCATCAGGGTCTTATTATAGAGCAAGTCTGTCATTCCTGCTACCAGCAACGGCATTCCCACCATGGTATCATCCTGGGATATACACTGTCCTACAGCCGTTTCGCTAATTTTCCCATCCCATCCGTTCCAATACTGATCTGCCAACCCTTTCATATCCTCTGCAAAGGGTGCATACTGATCTTTCATCGCTCCGGTTGTTAATCCGAATAGATCCGGTCCCGTGCCGGAAGCCATAGCGACCTGCAATTTCTCAAAATAATCATCTTGCTCCGTACGAATATAATCAATTTTAATATTCGGATTTTCTTTTTCGAATTCTTCGATCATAATATCCGATTGATTTGTTGTCGGCAGCCATGACCAAAAACTAAGCGTCACAACATCCCCCTCCACCTGTTCCCCTGAGTCCTCCACAGCCGCGCCTGCATCTGCATCCGTCGTAGATGCCGGTGCTTCAGTATTCGATGACTTTCCGCTTCCCGCATCATTTCCACAAGCTACCAAAGTTGCAATCATCGCTGTTGTTAAAACAATTGACATCAGTTTTTTCCACTTCATTGTAAGTACCTCCCTAATTTTTTTATAGATTAAGCATACTACCAATTTTATTTCTTTTTACTACAACTTTTTGCTTTTCTATTCGATTTTTTGTTATCCTTTTACCGAACCTGCCGTGATTCCACCTACAAGAAACTTCTGACTGAACAGGTACACCAAAATTGACGGAAGCGTCAGAAGCATCATAACTGCATATATCCTCGCTACATCTTCGGGACTCTGATATGTACTGGATACAAAATATTGTGCCGCCAATGTAACTGTATAATTTTTCTCACTTCTCATTACTAATAGAGGAATTAGATAATCATTCCAGGAATAGATAAAAGTAAGAACCATAACATTCGCTATAATCGGACTTCCAAGCGGCATCATGAATTCATACCAAATGCGAAAAGTAGAAGCCCCGTCTATTCTGGCACTTTCCAGAAGTTCATCCGGTATCGTATCAAAATAGTTCTTTATCATAAGCAGCATCATCGGTGTGTTAAACGCTACCAACGGGACAATTACTCCCAAGTGTTTATCCAGTAAATTAAAATTCTTAATTGTGGTGAACAAAGGGCTTGTTACCGCTGCGACCGGCACCGTAAGGCAAGCCAAAATTGCTCCGTAGATTAATTTACTTCCCTTAAACTTCATTTTGGAAAAAGCATATGCCGATAATGTTGTAATAAGGGTTACTAACAATGCTGTGGATATAGCTATGAACATACTATTAAATATGACTTTAAAATAGCTGATTTTTTCATAGCTTAAAACATATGTATAATTGCTAAGTCCACTGATTTGCAGCGACTTTACAATTGCAATTCCAATCGGCAGAATCCATATAAATGCACATATAATAAAAACAATATAACTCCCTGCTGTCATTTTCCATTTACTATTTGCCATTTCAGTCCTCCTTTGCCAGTCTAATTTGCAAAAATGACATGGCAACCGCTATGATTAATATCGCTACACCGATGGATGCTGCCCCTCCTGCATTAAAGTCCTTGAATGCCTTTTCATACAGATAGGTATTGAGTACCGTAGTGGAGCGTCCTGGTCCTCCTGCCGTCAGAAGCTTAACAATATCGAAAGTCTTAAGGGAACCTACTATACCTAGGATAATCAATACGTTACTTGTTCCTTTCAACATTGGAAGTGTTATGGAAAAAGTCGTCCTCCAAAATCCCGCTCCATCGATTTTGGCCGCTTCATACACATCATCAGGCAATCCCATTAGCCCTGCATAATAGGTAATCATAGAGAATCCCATCCACTGAAATATATTTACAATAATAACAGCCAAAAGTGCATACCTTTTATCTCCCAGCCAGCTTACTGCCATGAAATCTAATCCCACTGCCCGCAAAAATACGTTTAACGTACCATTCGTCGGATCCATGATAATCTTAAAAATTGCAGTAGTAATCGATGTTGCCATTGCAATAGGCATAAAATAAATTGCTTTGAACAAATTGCTTCCCGGCAATCGATTCTTCAGCAGCAACGCCAGAAAGAATCCTACGGCCGCCTGCACGAAGACCGTGCCGAAAAAGAAAACAATGTTATTAAATACCGCCGTCCAAAATGTCTTATCATTGAGCATCTTCGAGTAATTCTTTAGCCCTACAAAGTTCATATCCTTGGACATACCATTCCAATCTGTAAAACTCGTTCCTATCGTATAGATAATACAATAATAAATAAGTGCAAAAGACAGCACCATCATTGGCAGAATGAATAAGTATGCCCACCAATCGTTCTTTTTCCCTAATTTGTTCATCTTGAATATCCATGCTCCTTTCCATACTTGTGAACCTAAACATATTATAGGAAATACTGCATGCAAAAAAGATAACAACTTTTTTTGAAATACTCTAATTTTTTGCTATGAATTCTGCCGGTGTCATCCCCTCATTTTCCTTAAACACCTTAAAGAAATAGTTATAATTACGGAACCCTGCCTGCCCCGCTACTTCTTTCATTGTTATGTTATTTCTCAGCAATAGACTTTTGGCTTTATTCACTCTCTGTTCATTGAGAAATTCCACAAAGCGCATTCCCGTCTCCTGCTTAAATGCCCTGCTCAAATACGTATAGCTGCTTCCCACTTCTTCTGCGCATCTCTCAAGCGATATATCTTTGTCATAATTTTTGGAAATATAATCTACGGTTCTTTGTACGATGGCCGAATATTTATCTTTTTCCCCTTCGGCATGCAGCTTCCTGCTATTATACCACTCCATTATTTCAATCCGTATCTGCTCAAAGATTTCGTTTTCCCTAATGCGCCTAAGAACCCTTTCCTTCTCTTCTTCCATTAGCATTCCTTGTTCCTGCATAAGTCCGATTACCTTTTCACAAAAATGGTATACATACTCTCTATCCATCCGCACTTCTTCCATATATGAAAATATTTCATTTAATACATCCGTACTATCCCGTTTCCAATCAGAAAGCTCGAAGTTAAGCTGCTTCCAAAGGCTTTCCGGTATTTCTTCTTTACGGTATTTAATTTTCCCGGAAACTGCGGCGGATATGATACGGTTTCCTCCAAAATAGAATTTATCCTTCAATATCTCATCTAAACGGTATGCTTCCTGTACTGCAGCTTCCAGATTTGCCTGCGCTTCGCCTACCACCATTGTCACTGTTGTATCTAACATTCGAATAATCTGTCTTTGTAATCTTCCTGTTAGGTTCTTTACTACATTTATAATAAGAAGAGTACTTGTTATACCTGCAAAAGATAACAAAAGTATAAGATGTGCTTGTTTGGTAAAATAGACTACATATTGATATTCCCGCCCCAATATCTGTCCAAGAATATCGATTACAGCTTTGCCGAGTTCTTGCTTATACTCTGAAGGCATCACACCCTCTGAAAATAAATAATCCGGGCTGACTGCTAACGGAACAACATTGTGATATGTAAAATCAATGAACTTCTTATCAGACATTTCCTTAATAACTTCTGCTTTAAATTCATTCTTATCTTTGATACAGTAACCGATACGGTGATAAAGCATCCTTTCCTCCGGTACTATCCTATATTTCTCTCTAACCTGATAAAGTGTTCTTATAAGATTTTCTTTCGTCAGTTCATGTTTTAGAAGATAATTAGCAGCACCGTTAATCAAGCTTCCCCTTACAAACTTAAAGTCATCGAATGCACTAATCACTATTATTGGAAGAAATTCGTTGATCACATGTACCATCCGCATCAATTCCACACCATTTATTTCCTGCATTTGCATATCGCATAGCATGATATCTATTTCGTTTTTCCTAAGCCATTCAATTGCCGTTTTTCCATCAGAAAAATCCGCCACAACTTCATATTCTGCATTGTCTTCCAGTAGTTTCTTTATCGTATTCCTGCTAGTCATCTCGTCATCAACGATTATCAACTTAATTTTCGTCATATATTTCCTCCTTCCTCAACAACGGGAAGCACAAATACCGCTCTTGTATAAATGCCCTCTTTGCTTTCGTAGTGAAGCCCATATTCATTCCCAAAGAACAGCTTTATTCTTTCATTAACATTCTGCACCCCAATACCGTTAAAGGTACTCTCTTTTCTGGTTTTTTTGCTGAGAATCCCCTTCATCTGCTCCTTCGTCATCCCATCTCCGTTGTCCTCAACAGTTATATATAACTTTTCTTCTTTTACTTCCGCACATATTCTGATAATTCCTTGTCGGGATAAATCCTTTGGTATTCCGTGGTAAACTGCATTTTCTACTATGGGCTGTAAAATAAACTTAGGGACATGCAGTGACTCTATCTCTTCGCCTGTAATATCCTTTTCCACCAGGAAATCATATCCTCCACCATACTCTATCATTGTAAGATAATTATCCACATAAGCCAGTTCGTCTTTCAACGGAATAATATTTTGTTCCTGATGCATAGCACTTTGAAGCAATGAATTCAGAGAAGTGATAAGCGGCACTAAATTATCCGCATTTTGTATTTTGGCCATCCAGATTACCGTATTCAGTGCATTAGAAATAAAATGAGGATTTATTTGTGCTTGCAGGAAATCCATTTCTACTTTGCGTTTCTGTTTTTCTTCTTCCGCAACTTTCTCCATTAATTCCTTAATTCTGGATACCATATGATTGAATGTACGTCCCATCTGACCTATTTCATCTTTACTCCTGACCGGATACACAATCTTCAGATTCCCCTGAGAGACCTCTTCCATACTATTTCTTAATAACGTAATCTCCATTGTCATTTTCGATATAATAAGAATCGCTACTGTTCCCGCCAAAATCAATATAATAATCATCAATACCATCGTGAGCAGTGCCGTTCGATGGATATCTCGAATATAATAATCTGACGGTATTGCCATAGTGAAGGTCCATCCTACATCCTTTGCTTCAAAAGTATTATAAACAAAGCCTTTCTCCCGATATTTCCCCTCCAATATTTCATCGCCGCAATTTGAAAATATCATGGATTTATTTTCATTTACTACCTGGAACTTACTACCCTCCGGAAGATTGGCCGAGAACATCTGCTCTATCACTCCGTAATCAAAATATAGAACGACATAGCCCAATAAATTCTTGTGCCAATCTGTAATTCCTCTAATTGCCGGGACCACATAATTGCTGGAATACGTCGATTTGCCCCCCTCAACATGAATAGGATCCATCATAACCATATTGGTCTTCAACGTCTCTTGGTCCAGCTCTACAATCTTTTCATATAGTTGTTCATGATCTTGCATTAAATGTGAACTAGAAAATACACAGTCTTCTTTAACAACTATAGTAATTCCTACAATATAATATTTATAACCATTCAATCCCTTGATAAAGCGTTCTATAACCCTCTTATTTTTCAAATATTCCTGATTCCATTGCCCCTTAGTCATTATCACATTTTCATTTAATTCTTCCATGGGCTGAACTATATTGTTTTTGTTCAAGGATATCATCGATGCCATATACGAAGTATCTTCTAATAAATATTCAAATGCATGACAAGCATCCAACATCGTACTTTCCGATATATTTCTCAAATAAGTATCCGTTAGGTTACTGCTGACCCGATACCATACCGATGTTATGATAATTCCACTTAATATTAATACTACGGAGACTACTAAAAAGATTTTTTTCTTTATTGACATGTGTTTCACCCCTATCACAAACCAACATATGTATTTATAAAGTTTTAAAGTAAATAAAAACTCCCCATGTTTTTTCATTGTAACATGAGGAGTGTTAATTTCTAATATACTTTTTAATCATTTACTATACATTTTTGCCTTTATTTAAGGTGCTCACTTTATGCCTTCTTTGCAATAAGATTTCCTGCTTTAGAACTGGAAGCTACCTCGAAGATGAGTTAACTCATATCCCTAAGGACAAGGTCATACAAATATTATACTTAATCATTTGCCTGACCTGATAAAATAATATAAAACAAATTATACTAGTTTATAATTGAAACATGCTCATATTTTTTTCTAATATGTCAGCAACAACTTTTAACTGATGGGAATTATCCTTGACTTCTTGGGTCGTATTCCTGAACTCGCTAACGGATACCGATGTTTCCTCTGTATTTTCTGCATTTTTTCTGGCAATTGCTGCCAAGCTTTGAACCGCTTGTGTAACACAGCCCCTCGCCTCATCTAGCTGTGAGGAGCTAGATGCAATTTTATTCACAGATAAAAATGAATGACTTATCCCATCGAGTATCTTTTCAAATATCCTTTCTGTCTCCGCTACATTTTTATTCTGCTTTTCCATAATTATCTTTACTTCATTCATTGTAAGAACTGCTTTTTGAGAATTACTAATTAGAACCTTGATTATATTCTCAATTTGCTGAGCTGACGCACTTGATTGTTCTGCAAGTTTCTTTATCTGGGAAGCTACGACCGCGAAGCCTCTTCCTGTTTCCCCGGATCTCGCTGCCTCAATTGAGGCATTTAGCGATAATAGATTTGTTTCTTCAGCGATAGCAGCAATTATTTTAGTTGCTTCCTGAATTCTCATGGCGGAATCATTCGTTGTGTTTGTCTGCTCATATATCACTCCGATCGAGTTAATTGCGTGTTTATTTATATCATTCAACTCATCCAAAGTGTTCGTAGCTTCATCAATCGATTCTTTCATCAGATTCATTTTTTGTATCAACTGGGTTACTTCGGAATTGGTACCTCTGATCAGGTTGCCAATATTAACGATATCTTCCGTTGCACTTTCCGTTTTATCAGCCTGATTTGTTGTTTCTGCCACAATTTCATCTATTGCTTTTTCCACACATTTTACCGAAGATACTGCTAAATCTGCATTATTATCCAAATTATAGGATGCTTCATAAAGAATCATACTCTGCTGCTTAATCTGGGAAACAATGTTTACTAGCCTTTCACGGAGCTCATCGATTGTATTTGCAATTTGTCCCATTTCATCTTTACGATTTGTAATTTGCAAGTTATGTACTTTTTCAGTGAAATCTAGCATAGCAAATCGTTTTATTACTGATGTAAGCTTTAATAATGGCCGGATAATATGTTCTGCTATGCCATAGGCAATAATTCCAATTATTATAAAGGCGATAATTCCACATAGAACAACTGAAGAAAAAATTCTATCCACAGAACTTAATACCTCTGATTTATCCGCAGTGATAACAAGCACAGCCGTGGCATTCCTAATAATATAATAGGCGGCATATCTTTCTATTCCATCATCTGTTATTATAACTACATCATTTTCAGGAATATCATGAGTAGCAATATTCGAGAGAAGATTGTCTGACCAATCATTCTTTATTGCTTTTCCAATTTTATCTGAATCCGGATGATATAACATTGTTCCATCTGCCAAAAATACATACGCATAACTGGACTCAACACCATTAATCTGAACTTTGCCTATTAATCTCTCCAACGCCTCTTTATTAAGTACCATATTCGCCGCTATACTTCTCGAAATAGCTTCATCGATATTGGCACCTGTCGTATCACATACATCGGACATATAATTCCGCAATATTTGATTATAACTTCTTCCGACAATGGACATGACCAGGGATAAAACAATAGCTATCGTGAACGCTATTGATACAAGTACCAATGCGAGCACTTTTGCCTTTATAGACATCCATTTTCTTTGTTTATATTCTCTCATTTTTACTTTCCTTTAGTAAAAGACTATTACGGCATCCTTATTTACAATAATTTATACTAGCCTTCCTGGCCCATGCAAGACTTTAATCGATAAATCCTCGAGCTAAAATCTCTCCCGCGGCCGCACAGGTCCTCTTTACATATGACCATTCCTGCATGCATTAATTCATCTCCGCCAAACCATTCGGACTCATCTTCATCCAAAATATATCTTTTGTTCTCATCCAAGCCGGTTAGCTTCAGGCGTATCCATTCTTCATTGGCTATACTCAATATTTTATAAAATCCAACGAACGCTTCGTTCTTGTCTTGCGACACTACCATCCATGCACCTGCTTTTCCTTCGAACGGATTTTGCAACCTATAAAAATCGCCGCTCATAATTAGCTTTCTATATTTCTTATGAAACTCTACTTGTTCTTTTATTATTTGCCGCTCCCTCTCTGTTAGCCTCTGCAGGTCCAATTCATATCCGAGCATTCCGAATTGCGCCACATTTCCTCTTGTTTCCAGCGGTGTCACTCTGCCTACTTGCTGATTAGGAACTTCGGAAACATGTGCTCCTATGCTGCTTAAAGGGTATACAAAAGATGTTCCATACTGAATTTTAATACGTTCTATTGCATCCGTATTATCGCTGGTCCATGTCTGCGGTGCATAATAGAGCATCCCCGGATCAAATCTGGCCCCTCCGCTGGAACAGGATTCAAATAATACTTCCGGAAACTTTTCTATTAAGAGCTCATACAACCGATAAACTCCAAGTATGTACTTGTGGAATACTTTTCCTTGCTCCCCTGCCTTGTGGGCGGTGGAATAGACTTCCGAAAGGTAACGGTTCATATCCCATTTCACATATGTTATAGGAGCATTCATCAACACTCGCTCCATCAAGTTATAGATATATTCCACCACTTTCTCGCTTGTGAAGTCCAATACATATTGGTTTCTGCTTGGGGATGCCTTCCTTCCCGGCGCTGACAGAATCCAATCGGAATGTTCTCTAAATAAATCCGAATCCTTATTTATCATCTCCGGCTCAAACCACAAGCCGAAATCCATACCCATGGCATTAATCTTCTTAGCCAGCCCTTCTATTCCCTCCGGAAGCTTATCATAATCTGTTACATACCAATCTCCAAGACCTGATTTATCATCGTCCCTTTTTCCAAACCAGCCATCATCCAAAACAAAGAGCTCTATTCCCATTTTTTTGGCTGTTGAGGCAATATCCAAAACTTGCCGCTCCGTAAATTGCGGCCCGGTAGCCTCCCAGTTATTTATTAAGATAGGGCGCTCTCTATCCCTCCACAGACCACGCACCAGACGACTGCGATAGATTCTGTGAAAGGTCTGGCTCATTCCGTTCATCCCCTGATCGGAATACACCAATACCGCTTCCGGACTTTGGAACGATTCCTCCGGCTTCAGTAGCCAAGAGAAGCCCTCCGGGTGAATTCCTATTTGAATTCTCGACATATTACAGGTATCCACTTCCACCGATTCCATATGGTTCCCGCTGTAAATCAAACTGAATCCTATTGCTTCACCTGAGAATTCATTCGTTTCCGGGCGCTTAAGCGCTATAAAAGGATTTTGTTCGGCGCTACTAATTCCCCGCCTGCTATTAATTCCCTGCACACCCACATTCAGCTTCCGGCATATAACATCCCTTTCTCTCGCCCATGCCCCTGACAACTGAATCATTTCATATTCTGCATCCGGCAAATCGATACTCGCACTCAATACCCTATCCAATGTTACTTTTTCATTGCCATGATTATAGAACTTTACACTTCTCGCAATCACAGGGTAGTCTCTGAATATGCTATATTGTAAAATGCAATCTACCTTTAACAAGGAATCTGTTAAGGTAATTTCTATTGTTTCTGCCTCGTCCTCATCTTCCACATATAAAGCCGGAAGTCCTGAAAGTCGATTCTTTCCTTTATAAATAATATGGGACTGATATTGGAAATTGGTGATTCTGCTTCCGTTTTCCTGAAGAAGTTCAAAAGCAGGCTCTCTAAAATCACCCATTCCGGTACATGGATATTCCATCCTCGTATACTGAGGACTGAAGAAATACTCATTCTCCTCGCAGTACACTGCCAAAGAACGGTGTCCTCCTTCCAGCAAATAGGAATAATTATTTTTATGTTTTATCTTTTTGCCATAATATAAATTCCCCATCTGCCCATTGGGCAATACTTTCATAATGTAACTAATTTGGTGATTAAATAAATGAAACTCTCTCGTTTGCTCCGAAAATATAATGGCCATCTATAACTTTCCTCCTGATGTTGCAACTCCCTCAATAAACTGTCTCTGAAAAATAATGTAAATCAGCATCATTGGCCAAATAGCCAAGACTGCTGCTGCCATTAACTGTGGATAATTTACAGAATATGCACTTGAAATTTTCGCCAATGCTGAAGATAATGTAGCTGCATCAGAGTTAGAATTGACTATCATCGGCCACATTAAGTCCTTAAATGAAAAAAGAGCAGTAAAGATAGCCAATGCTATCAATCCCGATTTCGTCAATGGAAGCATTACTTTCCAAAAAGTCTGACCGATGTTACACCCATCTAACCTTGCCGATTCTTCCAGTTCCTTTGGAAGCCCCATGAAAAATTGCCGCAGGAGAAATGTTCCAAACGCACTTACCAATCCAGGAAATACCAGCGCGAAAATCGTGTTACGTAGCCCCAATCTATCAATCATTAAATACTGTGGAACGATAAAAATTTGAACCGGTACCATCATCTGAAATAACACTAGGCTAAAGAAAAAATCTCTTCCGGGGAACTTCAGTCTGGCAAATGCATAGGCTGCCATTGCACTGAATAGCACTGCACAAATTACACGGAGGCCCATCATCGCAAAGGTATTGAAATATAACTGTATAAAATCATTCTGTTGAATTACCGTTTTGTAATTATCCCATTGTGCTTCCCTCGGGAAAAATACGAATGGATTCATAGATGTAGATTCACTTATTGTTTTTAGAGATGTTATCACCATCCATAAAAATGGCAGCATCATAATGCAAGCACCTAACACTAAAAACGTATGTATTAATAAGGTGGTAATTGTCTTTCTTCTTTTCATATCCGCTATCCTCCTACATGTAATTTACCCATTTCTTCTGCAGCTTCCCTTGTACTACTGTAATTAACATAATAATCAGCAGCAGGAGCATAACAATAGCAGATCCATATCCCTTATTCGAGTATTTAAAGGAATTATTATAGAATAAATAAACCAGCGATACTGTACTATCATAAGAAGGGTTTGTAACTCCAATCATCATATAAACCACATCAAATACTTGCATTGAGGTAATAATACTTGTAACAAGTACAAAGAATAATGTTGGTGACACTAACGGGAGCGTAATATGAAAAAACTGACGAATACCACTGGCTCCGTCAATATTAGATGCTTCATAATAATCCCTTGGAATCTCCTGCAGCCCTGCAAGAAGCAGAACCATGCTGTATCCTATCGTGCTCCAAATACCGATAATTGAAACAGATACCAACGCTATCTTAGGATTATCTATCCAATTAACAGTATCGATTCCCAATCTATTCAATAGGTAATTAATCAATCCGTATTGATTATTATACAACCATTTCCAAACCATAGTTACTGCTGCCGGCGCTGCTACCATAGGAATAAAATAAATTGTTCTGTATATTCCTTTTCCTCTCATTTTTCCATTCAGCGCTACGGCGAGAAGCAGAGCAATTACAATTGTTGCAGGAACAACAAGGCAAGTATATCCCAGCGTATTTCTCACGGCATACCATACTTGAGCATCCTGAAACATTTTTCTATAATTTTCTAATCCGATAAATATATTACCCTTCCCGAATGCTCCACTTTTAAAGAAACTGAGATAAAATGTTTCAAATATAGGAATGATATTCAATATAAGGAGTCCGGCAATGGTAGGAAATATCATCACCCATCCCCAGCACCATTCATTCCATGTCTTCCTTGAACTCTTTATTTTTGTTATTCTTTTGCTTCTCATTTATTCTTACCTCGACAAAGATGCGGCAGCATTGCTACTACCGCATCTATTTTTTTATTCTTCTGAAATAGCTTGATTCATCATTTCCGCAACTTTAATACATGCGTCTGCCGTATCTTCTTTTCCTGCATAAGCATCCTTCAACAATTCATAGGCCTTATCTTCCCAAACACTTGTCTGATTGGAGTAAGGGCGAATCTGCGCATAATCGACCATATCGATATAAGATTTGGCATTGAACATAGGATACGCATCGGTAAACATATCTGCTGTCCCGTTATATGCTGAGATAGCAACTCCAAGCTCTGCCTGGCGCTCCTGTCCTTCCTTGCTGCTTAAATATTCAACCCATTTCCATGCCTGATCCGGATATTGAGTCGTTGCAGCAATTGCATTTCCAAGTCCGTTGAAAATTGATGATTTGCCTCCCTCATTAGACATTGGCAATACCGCGCAGTCAAAGTTCTCTTTCATAAAGTCAGATGCCGCAAAACCGGAAAGATTCCATGAACCGAATAGCCCCATTGCACATAACCCGTTCTGAATTGCTTCCGCACGTGCCTGATCATCATAAATCTCAGGGGATAAGCCTTCCTTTACAAAGCTAAAATACTCTTCAATACCAGCAATGGTTGCTTCTTCATCGTATCCGGACTTCCTGTCTCCTGTAATGATCTCTCCGCCGTTTTGATATACAAAGTTATAATATCCTTCCTGATTATGCAGACCGGCGCAGAATCCATATTGACTTCCATCATCCTTCGTCAATTTCCTTGCAGCCTCTTTTAAGTCATCCCATGTCCATGTATCATCAGGATAACCAATTCCCGCCTCATCGAATAATGTCTTATTATACCAAAGGGCGATGGTATCATAATCTTTGGGTACTGCATACTGCTTACCATCGATATTATAAATTTCATTTAATCCTTCAGGATAATTCGCAAGATCAACGTTATCACTGCCCGCAATATAATCCCCTAAATCGAGCAACTGATCATTGGCGCCATAATAGTAAATATTGTTGGAATGCATCCAAAAGGTGTCCGGTAAAGAACCGCCTGTTCCCGCTGCCTCTAAGCCTGTCCAGTAATCACTCCATCCGCTTACCTGGATATCGATTTTAATATCAGGATTCTGTGCTTCGAATTCATCTGCCATAGTTCTGATTAAATTGGCCTGATTAGAATCCCAGCAAGCGTAGGATATCGTTACTGCATCTTTGGATGGAGTTTCTTTCGCAGCATCAACAGTTACTTCTGTCTTCACTTCTTCCTGCCCATTAGCAGTTGCCGCACTATCAGTCGTATTACCACATCCAGCCAGCGTCGCAGCAAGCATAGCCGTGCAGAGCAATGTACTTATGATTCTTTTTTTCATTTTACTTCCTCCCAGCAAAAATAATTTGTTTTGATGCTATTATTTAATCATGTATTTCTAGTATTATAAATGTCATGTTATGACTTCTATATGTCATTTTGTGACCTTTATATTAATCATCCTATTTACTAATGGAACATATCAAGTTACAATATGGACGTATTAATCACATTTTTACTTACTTTTTATAAGATACGGGGGATACCGATGAACGAAATAAGAACTTACGACGAATGTTACTTTTTGAATTATAATCAATGTAATGACTTACAGTTATATGAGATAGGAAAACAAAAATGCCCTCCTTCCTATTCTTTCGGCCCTATTATGAGAGGGCATTATATTTTCCATTATATTCTGAAAGGAAGCGGCACTTTATTTGTAAATGATAAGAGATATATCTTGTCTGCCCACCAAGGTTTCGTTATTCTTCCAAATACTCTCGCCTATTATGAAGCGAGTCAGACAGATCCCTGGGATTATGTTTGGGTACATTTAGACGGACCTAAGACAGTAGAATTCTTCCAACAATCAGGCATGTCCATTGAACAGCCATTATTTCTTCCAGCAGAACCTTTCAATGGAATAGCTTCTGTTATGCAGGAACTTTTGATAAACAACAATAGAGAACTATTCTGCATCGGCAAAATTTATGAGTTATTCGATCACATTATCCATCACTCTACGCATGCTATACATACGCAGCACAATACAAAATTAGCTTATATCAAGAAAATAATTAATTTTATCGATATCAAATACAGCGAACCCATACATATGAATGATATCGCTTATGCATGCGGACTCGACCGGAGCTATATGACAAGACTTTTTAAAGAAGCCACGGGAAGAACACCTCAAGATTATCTTATGTCATATCGCATGAAATCGGCTTGTATTATGCTGGAAAAAGATAGTATCTCCATCCAGAATATCGCTTATTCCGTAGGCTACAGCGATTATGCCACCTTTTCCAAAGCATTTAAGCGCTATATGAAATTATCTCCTAATGAGTATCGTATGAAATACCAAGAAAATATATGAGTTATACCAACAACGAAAAGCCGCTGTATCGGACTGTTTCCAGCCAATACAACGACTTTTCAGGTAATGGAGTGTTTTTATTGCTTTATAATAATTATCCTTTGACTGCTCCTGCTGTCATTCCGTCGATGAAATAACTCTGGAAGCAAAGGAATACAACAAACACCGGTATGATGCCGAACATGGAGCCGGCAATAAGGACATCATAGTTATTTCCATATGGTGTCAACAAGGTGTTAAGACCTATCGGAAGTGTGAACTTGTTAGCACTTCTATATACGAGCATCGGCCAGAGGATATTATTCCACGCTCCCATCGCGCAGAGAATGGACATTGCCGCAAAGGCCGGCTTCGTAATCGGAAGCATAATCTTGAAACAAATACCGTATTCAGTCGCCCCGTCTATACGTCCTGCATCCAGAAGCTCCTTCGGAAGACCAATCATATATTGGCGGAAGAAGAATATGGTAGAAGCACCGCATAATCCGGGCAGCACAACTCCGGCAGTCGTATCGATAAGTTTAAATGTAATCATTTCCTTATATAATGGGAGCATCAATATTTCGAAAGGCACCATCATCGTTGCGATTACCATGAAGAAGAGAATCCTTCTTAAAGGGAATTCATACATGGACAGCCCATATGCAACGAGATAACAAATAGCCAAAGTTCCCACAACAGATATTAAAGTAAGAACCATACTGTTCTTAAACCACATAAAATATTTCTGTGAGTCCACATTTCCACTGAATAAATAGATATAATTATTCAATGTCATAGTGGAGAAATCTAAGTCTATACTAAGCCCCTTTCGAATCAGCTCCTGACCGGGACGAAAAGAAGCGAGCAACCCGGCAAAAATAGGAAATACAATAACGAAGGAAAGCATTACAAACCAAGCTGTAGCAAAAAAGCTCAATATCTTATTCTTTTTACTCATACCCATTTTGTCATCTATGGAAGGGGATTTTGTATTTGCCATATTATTTTTCCTCCTTCTTAAATGTACCGCTTAGTATCAACTGAACAACATTAATGACAAGTGCAATTCCAAGAAGCACGAGTCCTACTGCACTTCCATAACCTAACTGGTTCTTAGCAATACCGCGTTTGTACAGGTATCCTACGATGGTAAGTCCTATGTTATTCGGTGAATCCGGACCTGCCCATAGCATATAACTTTCCATGAACATCGCCAATCCGGCATAAATACTAATCGTAAGTACATAAATTGTCGTAGGCTTCAAAAGCGGAATTGTAATATATGCAAACTTCTGAAATCCGGAAGCTCCGTCTATTTCCGCAGATTCGTATAAAGCTCCATCAATTCCCTTTAAACCGGATAAGAAATAGAGCATATTCACACCGGTCCATCTCCAGCAACAGACTAATACAAGAGCAAAAAGTCCGGTGGCTTTTACTTTCAGCCATTTAAAAGTACCGAGCCCCAAAATACTTGTAATCACATTCAACTGTCCTGTGCTGTACTCGGAGAACATCAAACGGAATAACGTACCTGAGATAACAACGGAAGTCAACGCCGGAAGATAAAGAAACGCCTTCCATACGCCCTTCGCTTTTACCAGACGGGAATCCATCAACACTGCAAATGCCATCGGAAAAGGTATCAATAAAACAATGGTCAATACCATATACTGAAAACTATTTAAGATGGCTTGATGAAAGGTAGTATCAATCATCAGCTTTTTATAATTTTTGAGCCCAATCCATTCGGTCCCGGTGGGGAGAATATCTTGGAAACTCATTGTAATCGTACTCATTAACGGATAAATCCAAAAGAAACAAAAGCTCAATATAAAAGGCAGAACAAATACATAAGGCGCCACTCTCTGAGAATATAAAAACTTCTTTACTTTCATGCGCAATCACACTCCTTACCTAACAACCCCATTAACTCGACTATTCCTATTATATAACTAAAGGGGATTGCCCAGGAAGCCACTTCCTAAGCAATCCCTCTTGTAATAACTATGCTTTTCCCATAGCCTGCAACCTTTGAGCCGCAGGCACAAAGCTGCGTGTAAAAATTTTATTTCCGCACTATTATTCCTCTAGGCTGATTACATCCTGTGCAGTCTGTAATGCTTCATCTACATCCATTTTATTTTCTAATACATCATTCAAAGTAACATTGCAGAGTTGCTCATTGATTGTCGGGCTGATAGCCACTACGCTAATCTTACCGATTTCGTCTTTTACTTCATTAAGTACGTCATAAGGATTGGTTCTGAAGAAATTAACGTATGCGTTGTTAGAATCATGCGTGATAGACTCATCTGTCCACATAGCGCTGTTGCAAACGTCGAATCCTAATACTTCCCAAATTCCCTTGGCACCTTCTTCGGAACATTTAGCAAAAGCGATAAAGTCTGCTGCTAAAGTAGGATCTGAAGACTGATTCGTTACAACAGTACCTGTACCGCCGATACCAACGGAACGAGGCTGACCTTCTTCGAATACCGGGCAGGGAGCCAAAGCCCATTTTCCTTCTTCTTCCGGCATGTAGTTAAGGAAACGGCTCATGAACCAAAGTGCCTTCGGGAAAGAAGCGATATTTCCGTCTAAGATATTCTGGAAGCCGGCTTCCAAGTCAACATGACCGTCAGGAGATACCATTGCGATACCGGAATCTAACCATCCCTGCTGCATTGTAAGCATGTTCTTTACAGATTCAAGCTGTACGTTTGAGGGACCCTCGAAACCGCCAGTCCAATCTTCACCATATTCTGCCATTGCAACCCACATCCAGTCAACGCCCGCCGTATCCACAGATGTCATTTTAACTTCACCATTGGAAGCTTCCAATAACTTTTCGCCGGCTGCAGTGTAATCATCCCATGTCTTAATCTGTGTATAATCGATACCATAAGACTCAAGCAATTCTGCATTGTAGTACATAACCGTCGCTCCGACGTGTGTAGGCGCACCATAATGTTTGCCGTCTGATCCTGCATATGTGTCGATACGAGATTGTACCAAATCTGCAGCATAAGGAGCCAATGCGTCATCGATAGGATATAACCAAGTATCCACACCTTTTACTACGTTAGGGAACTGCCCAACCTCTACGTCACAGAGATCCGGAGCACCCGTTCCTGCATTTAAAGAGGTTAATAATTTCGTATGCATATCCGGATAAGGATATGTTGTAAATGTAATTTCGATTGTTCTGTCTGGATTCTGCTCATTCCATTTCTCCAACATTCCTGCATAGAATGTATTGTGAAGTTCTACGAAAGACCACATCTCCATATGTGTACCGTTAGGATCTCCCGCTGTAGTAACTGCCTCCGGAGCCGCTTCACCTTCTGCAACTTCCCCTTCTTCCGTCGCTGCCGCTTCACCTTCTCCTGCTGTTTCCTCTGTGGAAGAACCCGCCGCCGGCGTCTCACCCGTAGCCGCACCGGAACCACAGCCTGTTAACAAGGACGCTGCCAATGCAACGCTTAAAATTGTAGCCAATAACTTTTTCTTCATTTCCCTACCTCCTTGATTTGATTGACTGGAACCGCTCATTTCAAATTGCACAAATAGTTAAATATTTTAGTAAAATACATATATTTACCATTAGTACCATTTGACAAATTAAGCACTTTGTATGCTTTTCTTTATTTTGCGGTTTTCTTATGTTCATATTGTACAATACGATAACATATATGTCAATATTAATTTAAATTATTTTAGAATTTACTATATAATTGAAATACTTTAATTTTTTCATGCATTTTCTGCCCTCCATTTTTCATATGGGCAGGCTTTCACGCGCATAGCGGCGCGCAGTTCCACATAACATCCACAGGCTCTGCACATGCCATCCATCAGAAGCTCACAGTGCTGGCAGACGGCTAGACGCCTTTCATAAACCAGCTGTTCCACCTTAATATCTTCTTCCAGATTCACAATATATTTATGAAGATTCTCAAAGTATTCCCGTTTGTCCATATCCCTTGTCAGACATTTTCTGCAAATACCTTTTCGCTCTATTTCCATAGCCACTTCCATGACAACCTCCATATTTTTCCATCCTCCATCTGCTTTGCCAGCTTCTCATGCTGTAACTGTTCAGTTACTTCATGTTTACCTTACGCGGAAGCTAACAACGCTACATGCAGGAGCGGTGAACTTAATCTTCCTATCTTCAACGACGAAATCGGTAAGTTCTTCCTCTTTTACCTTCTCCGGGTCTTCGAAGGTATTATGCGCACGCATCTCCTGTGTGAGCACAGATGCTTCGATCTCGGAAGGAGTCAGTTCTGCAAATGCCACTTCCACCGGTACATTTTCAGAAACAGACAGATTATTAATCGTAATATTCACATAACCTTCCTTATCAACAGATACTGATTCGCTCAAAAGAGGTACTTGATACTCCTCTCCCACACCAATGGTCTTATTCCCTTCCACGAAACTTTCAACAAGATCTGCATCCTGATGATGTTTATACATATGAAATACGTGATAGGTAGGAGTAAGAACCATCTTCTCTCCCTCCGTCAACACTACCGATTGAAGTACATTTATCATCTGTGCGATACATGCCATTTGCACCCTATCACAATGCTTGTTGAAAATATCCAATGTGACACCCGCTACTAACGCATCTCTCATTGTACTTTGCTGATAAAGGAATCCAGGATTCGTACCCGGCTCCACGCTGAACCAACATCCCCATTCATCTACAATCATTCCGATTTTCTTGTCCGGGTCATACTGATCCATAATAGCACCATGGCGCTCTACCAGTTCTTCCATGTATTTCGCCTTCGCCAAGGTCTTATACCACACCTTATCGTCAAACTCCGTGGCACTACCCTTAATCTCCCAGCCTTCCGGATGTACATAATAATGAAGAGACAGGCCATCCATATAGCCGTGGGCAAAATCCGGATGAGGGGGAGCGAAGCAAGTCTTAAGAACATCTTCTGTCCAGAAGTAATCTGCCACATTGGCACCGCCGCATATTTTCTTAATGGGCTTATCCGCATTGTACTGTCTTACATAAGTCTGGAAGCGGCGATAGAGATTCGCATAGTATTCCGGCGTCATACTGCCTCCGCATCCCCAGTTCTCGTTACCCACTCCGAAATAATCGACCTTCCAAGCCTTCTCACGTCCATTTTGCTTCCGCAAGTCTGCCATAGGAGATACTCCGTCAAAGGTCATATATTCCACCCATTCGCTCATCTCCTGAACGGTGCCGCTTCCCACATTGCCATTCACATAAGTCTTACATCCGAGCTGCTCACACAACTCAAAGAATTCATGAGTACCGAAGCTATTATCTTCCACTACGCCTCCCCAATGCGTATTGATCATCTTCTTCCTCGTCTCCTTCGGCCCAATACCGTCTTTCCAATGATATTCATCGGCAAAGCAGCCGCCCGGCCAGCGAAGAAGCGGAATCTGCATTTCTTTCAACGCATCGACTACGTCCTTGCGCATCCCATTCACATTTGGAATCTCAGAATCCTCTCCTACATACAGCCCCTCATAAATACATCTTCCGAGATGCTCCGCAAAATGCCCATAAATTTCAGCCTTAATGCGCCCCTTCTTATTTTTCTCATTGATAAATAACTTAGCCATTCTCCTTCTCCTTTCAAAGTTGTGTTTATCGTCATTATTCTATTGCTGCCAAGCCGCTGCCCCATACTGCCACACCTTCCTTCGACAAAACAGAAAATCCCATTACATACTTCTCTCCGAATTCGTCGTACTGTCTACTCAGAACACCATCATAGCGTTCCTCCCCAAGAGTAAGCTTCAGCTTATTTCCATCTGCAAGCTCCCAGCTTCCCGTATAGGCACCGCTCACTCTTCCATCGGAATAAAGTGTTATATCCACCGATTCTTTCATCTGAGTCGTAATCTGTCTGCCATGCTTGATCACCTTATAGATGCCTGCCACATCCTTCACTTCATATTCACCCTGTGTCTCACCTACATAACGATAAGGAGCGATGACCGGCCACCCTTCTTCATTGAAGAACATCTGATGCACGCGCACCTCATGACCCTCTCCCTTATTCTCGAAACGAGCATGGAAAATAATGAAATACTTACCACTTTCTTCATCATAAATAGTAGAGTTGTGACCGGGGGATAGGATACCATTTCTCTTTTCCCCTTTTTCTCCTTCATGCCACGTCCACTTATAATTACCTATCAGCTTTACACCATAGAGTTCCGCCGCCCTATCATCGAAAAAACTGCCGGCCGGACCCGCACATTCTATCATATCATTTTCCTGACTGTCATAATAAGGGCCATCAGGAGTCTTCGACCGGGCAACTCTTATGTTGTATGCCCCGTCAGAAGCCAATCCCCCATAGGATAAGAACATGTAATAATATTCCGTTTCAGGATTATACTGAATATATGCTCCCTCAATTCTTAGATGGTTTCCTCCCAGCAATTGCTTCCCATACCCGGCCTCCAATGGAAGACCCGTTGTCTTATCCAACTCCAAAATAAAGATTCCTCCGGAGTAAGAACCATATACCATCCATAACCGTCCCTCTGCATCATAAAACACGTGAGGATCTATTACGTTAGGCTGCCTTGTGGCATCATAGGTATCGCCTTCTTCACTTGGCTCGCCTACCATACCCGATTTCAGGAAAATCCCCAAATCTTTATAAGGGCCTTCTATATGATCAGAAACTGCCAATCCCATGCTGGAAAGCGGAGAACTGCCTTCGCAGGTACAATAATACATGTAAAATCTACCATCTTCAAGCTGTATCACATCCGGTGCCCAGAAGGTATTCGTCTTCGCCCACTCGAAAGCTTCCGGCATCTCATTCATAGCATCCGGTATGATAGGATTCCCCTTCGTCACTCCATTACCTATCATCGTCCAATCCATCAGATTATCACTCTTCGCTCCTGCCAGATGAGAACCGAAGATATAATAGGTTCCTTCATACTTTACTACTGATGGATCATGTACCGAGACATTTTTAAAAGAAATTGCCTCTTCCTTCTTCGATTGTAAAGGAATATTCTCGAAGTCATCCGCCGCCTTAGGTGCCTGTCCGCATCCCGCCATCACAGACACAAGCAAAGCAAGGGAAATAAACTGCTTTCTATACCTCATTCTATTCATCATAATTAAAAACCGGCCTTCCCTGCTCATCCCAGCGTATCTTCATAAGCATAGCGTGTCGATTAGGGTTATAAAGTGGGTTGCCTACGATTTCCCTCTCCGTTCTCGCATGGTACACGAGAATATCATTGCCTTCATCATCGGTGGTAAAGCTGTTGTGTCCCGGTCCATATATCCCTATTTCTTCCTTTGTCTGCAGCATAGGATATCTTTCCTTCTTCCAAGAAAGAGGGTCCAGCAGATCTGCATTCTCATCCGCCGTCAGCATGCCTATGCAGTAAGCAATTCCCGTCTCCGACGCGGAATAGGTCAGGAATACCTTACCATTCTTCTTAATAACTGCTGCACCTTCATTCACCCAGAACCCAACTCTTTCCCACTCATAATCCGGTGTGGTCAGAAGCACTTGCACCGTCTTTAACTTATAAGGCGTCTCCATTTCCGCAATATAAAGATTGGATATCTGCTTTCCTACTCCTACCTTCTCCGCCCACACATGGTAGTATCTTCCTTTATTTTCGAAAACAGTAGCATCTAAGGAAAAGGCTTCAAAGGAGAATTCATCTTTATCCGCTCTTCTCATTTTACCCTTTTCCACCCAAGTACCTGTCAGAGGGTCCGCATCTTTGCATTCAAGCACATAAGGACGGATATTCCACACCGCATCCTTCTCACCGCCTGCAAAGTAGAGATACCATGCTCCATTTATATAATGCAGCTCAGGAGCCCATATATGATAGCTCATAGGCCCTTCTTCGTGTTTGTGCCACACTTCTACATCTTCAGCATGGGCTAAATTCATCAGCGTATCCGCCCTACGCAAGACAATACCGTCATAGGCCGGTACGGATGCCGTAAAATAATAGGTTCCATCCTCATGTTTGTATACATAGGGATCAGCCCTCTGCAATATCCACGGCTTATTATAAATAGATTCTTTATCCCGTTTTCCCATTCTTTAGATTCCCTCTCTTATTTATTATATTTTAAATTATTTTATCTGTATCTAAATTATATTAAATTTATACATATAAATCAACCCATATTTTTATATTTTTCATAAATACTACACAAAATATTTTTTATTTTTTTGTATTTATTAAAATTAATTTACCATTACACCCCTTTTCCTATTTACTACAAATTATGAACATGTTATAATCACAGCAGGTCAGGCCCTGCTTAAAATAAACTAAAATAACACAAAACAATGCTCTATCAGCATTTATTTTTTAAAAGGAGGAGAAAATAATGGCAAAAGCAAAAATGATTATTGACAAAGATTTCAAAATTGCGGAAATCGACAAAAGAGTGTACGGTTCCTTCATCGAACATCTCGGACGCGCCGTTTATAACGGTATCTATCAACCCGGTCATGCGAGCGCTGACGAAGAAGGATTCCGCAAGGATGTACTGGAGCTCGTAAAGGATCTGGAAGTTCCCATCATTCGCTATCCGGGAGGCAACTTCGTATCCAACTTCTATTGGGAAGACAGCGTCGGACCTAAGGATCAACGAAAACCTCGCTTAGATCTCGCGTGGCGCACATTGGAAACGAACGAATTCGGCCTCGAAGAATTCGCAAGATGGTCTGAGAAAGCCGGCTCCGATATTATGATGGCGATCAATCTTGGGACACGCGGCATCTCCGATGCTTTGAACTTATTGGAGTATTGCAATCTGGACACCAATACCCATTACAGCAACCTCAGAAAAAGCCACGGTGCAGAGAAGCCATATAACATCAAGACATGGTGCCTCGGAAATGAAATGGACGGCCCTTGGCAGATGGGACACAAGACAGCATTGGAATACGGAAGACTGGCTGCCGAGACTGCAAAAGCTATGAAAACCATGGATGATTCTATCGAACTCGTTTCCTGCGGAAGCTCTAACGTGGAAATGCCTACTTTCCCCGAATGGGAAGCGGTATCTCTGGAAGAGACCTATGACTATGTCGATTATATATCTCTCCATAACTATTACGGCAATTCAGAGAACGATACCGAAGACTTCTTTGCTAAAACACAGGATTTGGAACGTTTTATTCATACAGTTATCGCTACTTGCGACTACATCAAAGCAAAGAAACGCAGCAATAAGACTTTGAATTTAAGTTTTGATGAATGGAATGTATGGTTCCATTCCATCGAAAGCGACAACGAAGAAATGAAAACCCGCCCGTGGCAAATCGCTCCCCACTTACTCGAAGATATCTACAGCTTTGAGGATGCGATTCTCGTCGGACTCATTCTTATTAGCTTCCTGAAGCACGCGGATCGTCTGAAAATGGCTTGTCTCGCACAACTTGTAAATGTAATTGCGCCGATTATGACGGAAAACGATGGCGGTGCATGGAAACAGAGCATCTACTATCCTTTCCTTCACGCATCCAAATACGGACGCGGCGTGGCACTTCGCAGTATCGTGAACTCTACAAAACACGACAGTAAGACACACGAAGATGTCACAGACATAGAATCTATCGCTGTGCACAACGAAGAAAAAGAGGAAGTGACTATTTTCGCAGTAAACCGCAGCGTGAAAGAGGACGCTATCTTCGAAGCAGATGTAAGATGTTTTGAAGGCTACCGTGTACTCGAATACATCGCTCTTGAAAATGACGATATGAAAGTAGCCAATTCCATTACCGGTGAAAAAGTTACCCCTCATAACAAGACCGACTACCAGTTAGAGAACGGCATCTTCACCACGACAATGAAGAAATGCTCCTGGAACGTAATCAGGTTCGGCAAATAACCAATAAACAACATAACTACAAAAACTCCCCCACAGCGATATGCTTCCTGTCTATCCGACAGAACAGCTCACGCTACGGGGGAGTCTTGTTATTATTTTATTAGTGTAACTTTCAGTACCTTCACAGTTACTCATTAGTTTACTAATTTATTAACTTATTAGTTTAGCATTTTATGGATTTCTTGTGCAGGTTCTTCTTTCAACACTTGCTGTTCATGATTGATCGGGCTGTAATTAATTCGTACAGAAATATCCTGATTGTAATTGCCGAAGCTTTTTCCGAAGATAGTAAGACCTCCCACATGCTTCGCTCCATCTTCCACCGCTAACTTCAACTTCATCGTGCTACGATAATCAAAAGCGAAGTCCTTCGTGGAAACATCCGATACTTGAAGCCCATCAATAAAGGTACCGTCTTTATTAATAACAAGAATCTTCAAAAGCCCATACTGATTCCAGTTCGGATACCACCAATCCGGAGTGAAGATACCCCTTACATTACCGAAGTCTCCAGGGCTGGTCCATGTAGCTACTTTTCTATCATTTAATATAAAAGAAACATCAGAAGGCCATACGTCATTTACTCCCGGCGCCTCTGAACCAATTTCCAAAGAAATAGTTATCTGGTCGATTTTCTGGTCGAAAGGAATAAAGTTAGGAATGACGTATTCCACATACCCCCTTGTAAACCAGAGAATATCCGCATTATACCTGTCCGGATGCGCAAAATAACGGGTATCATCCACTTCTCCGATAATAGTAGTATTGGATGCCAATCCACAAGTGGGAAATACCTTATAATCAGAAAAATGCCCAACCTTCAAGTCTGTCTGATATACATTCTTAAAGTCCTCCTGCGAATCCATATCAATTAATATTTTATCCAAATGCACGGAACATTTCTTCTGATTCCCATGTCCCCGCGATTCGCTCGTTACCGCAATCAGTCCACAGTCTTCCAGTTTCTTTATATGACTTGTCAACGCTCCGTTGGTAATATTCAACTTGCTCGCAAGCTCGTTCATGTTCATTCCATGATTCTCTAATAGAATTTTAATAATTTCTATCCGCACCTCCGAGCCTAATGCTTTGAAAATTTCCAATCCTTCATCTAACGTTTTAATATGCAGCATAATGCTCTCCATGTGTTTTATATTTTAGATTATAATAAAATAATCTAACTTTTATTATATCAGTTTAGAATAATTAGTCAATAAATACTGAAAAAGTAATACAAGTTCATGAATACAAGTCATACCTTGTCCGCAAGCGGCCACGGTATGTTTTTTTTCACACTCGCTTTGCTCGGCGCAGTATAATATTATACTTTCTTCCTGGTGGCAGTATCCTGGAAGCAGAAATAATCAGGTCTATGTCTCGATTGCGTATACTCGAACATCTCACCATCCGAATTATAGGTGTGGCTGCTTATCACCGCCAAACAATTAAAATCGTTTAAATTCAGATATTTCTCATCAATTTCTGTCACACGCTCTACTGTCATCGTTCTTTTACTCGTCACGATCGACATACCGAGCGTCTCTTCAATATAATCATAGATGGAATGAGCTGCAATCTCCTTCGTAAGTCCCGGAACCGCAGATTTCAGGAAAGTATTAATGTCAAAAATAAGCGCTTTCCCATCTAAATATCTCACACGCTGAATATAATATAACTCACAACCTATCGCGAATCCTGTCTTCGCATTGATACGTTTATCCGCCACAAACTCCGCAAACTGCACTACTTCAGTGGAATACTCGTATCCATTGCGAATTGCCGATTCCTTCAAGGATTCAATTCCCCCAATGGTAAAGGCTGTGGGCTGCACCTGCTGGTAGATAACGCGCACGCCGATTCCATGAATCGACTGTACATATCCTTCCTCCGCCAGCATAGCCAACGCTCTTCTCACCGTGTTTCTGGAACATCCATAAGTTTCCACCAACATATTCTCGGAGGGAAGGAATTGTTGAAACTCATATTTTTGAGCTTCTATCTTCAGCTTCAAATCTTTATATATCGTTTGAAATATAGCCTTTGGCATAAGTTTATCCCTCTCCTTTTCCTGGAAACGATTACAAAAGCTATTATAAATCATAACTGCAAGATGTCAAGAAATGCTTTGCTTATCGCCCTTCTCCTATTACTATATAATCAGCAGTTCTACAAAGTAGAGTATAAAATATAAAGAAATTATAAAATAATTATAAATTTATTGTTGACTTGTTTAAACAAGTATGGTATAAATAGTTTATGAACCACTTGTTTAAACAAGTATCAAGGAGGAAATTTATGGGTAAGTATGAACAAGACGCAAAAGAACTATTGAATCTAGTCGGTGGGAAGGAAAATATTTCAGCAGTATCACACTGTATGACACGTATGCGTTTCGTGTTGAACGACCCTTCCAAGGCAGATGTGAAAGCTATCGAAGCTATGAAAGTAGTAAAGGGCAGCTTCACACAGTCAGGACAGTTCCAAGTTATTATAGGTAATACTGTTGCCGATTTCTACAATGATTTCACAGTAGTTGCCGGAGTGGAAGGAGTCTCCAAAGACGATGTGAAACAGGCCGCCAAGCAGAATCAAAATGCATTGCAAAGAGCTGTTACAGCCATTGCAGAAATCTTCGCCCCTCTTATCCCGGCTATTATTGTCGGCGGTCTGATCCTGGGCTTCCGCAACTGTATTGACAGCTTATATCTTTTTGAAAACGGAACGAAGACCTTATGCGATATCAGCCAGTTCTGGGCAGGCATCGATCATTTCCTCTGGTTGATCGGCGAAGCCGTATTCCATATGCTTCCTGTAGGCATCTGCTGGTCTGTGACACGGAAGATGGGAACCACACAGATTCTCGGAATCGTTCTCGGCCTTACCCTTGTATCCGGCCAGCTACTGAACGCTTACGGAGTGGCTTCCACCGCTGCCGCAGACATTCCTGTATGGAACTTCGGATTTATTCAAGTTAATATGATCGGTTATCAGGCACAAGTTATTCCTGCAATCCTGGCAGCCTTTACCCTCGTTTATTTGGAGAAATTCTTCAGAAAGATTACGCCGCAAGCCATTTCCATGATCGTAGTACCATTCCTTGCTCTCGTACTCTCGGTTATGGCAGCACATTTTGTACTCGGCCCGATCGGCTGGAAGATTGGCTCTGTAATTTCCAGCGTTGTATATGCCGGCATTACAGGCCCCGTAAGAGTTATCTTCGGCGCAATTTTCGGCTTCGTATATGCACCCTTGGTTATTACCGGTCTGCACCATATGACCAATGCTATCGACTTACAGCTTATTGCGGATTATAACGGAACGATGCTCTGGCCGATGATCGCCCTTTCCAATATCGCCCAGGGTTCGGCAGTTCTTGGAATGATGTTTTTGCAGAAGAAAAATGCTCAGGCTCAGGAAATAAACATTCCTTCTTGCATCTCCTGTTATCTGGGAGTCACAGAACCTGCAATGTTCGGTGTAAACTTAAAATATATGTTCCCTTTTATTTGCGGTATGATCGGCTCTGCTTTAGCAGCGATTATCTGTGTAGCTACCAGTACGACCGCCAACTCTATCGGTGTAGGCGGTATCCCGGGAATCCTTTCCATTCAGCCCCGATATATGCTGACATTTGCTATCAGCATGTTGGTAGCCATCGCTGTACCATTCGTACTCACTACTATTATCGGCAAGAGAAAAGGAATCGGGAGGTAACTATTCATGACAAACTTTCACAATAAAGTCATCTATCAGATATATCCGAAATCCTTTATGGATTCCAATGGCGACGGTATCGGTGACTTGCGTGGAATTATAGAGAAGCTGGACTACTTGAAGTATCTGGGCGTCGATTACATATGGATGACACCATTCTTCGTATCTCCACAGAATGATAACGGATACGATGTTGCGGACTACCGCAGCATCGATCCTGTCTTCGGAACTATGGAAGACTTGGATGAGTTAATAGAGGAAGCGGACAAGCGCGGTATCGGCTTAATGCTGGATATGGTATTCAATCATACCTCGACACAGCACGAGTGGTTCCAACGCGCCTTAAAGGGAGAAAAAGAATATATCGATTACTACATTTTCAAGGATGGCGACCCGCAGTATCTTCCCACCAATTGGGAATCCAAGTTCGGTGGTCCTACGTGGGAATATGTTCCTCATCTGGGGAAATGGTATCTTCACCTTTTCGATTCCACCCAGGCAGATTTAAATTGGGAAAACCCGAAAGTACGCGAAGAATTGAAATCCATATTACGCTTCTGGAAAGAGAAGGGAATCAAAGGATTCCGCTTTGATGTTATTAATCTTATTTCTAAGCCGAAGGTCTTTGAAAATGATATGGAAGGGGATGGAAGAAGGTTCTATACCGACGGCCCTCTGGTTCACGAATTTTTAAAGGAATTAATGGAAGATGCCGAAATGAAGGATATCGTTACTGTAGGCGAAATGTCTTCTACCTCCATCGACAACTGCATCCGCTATTCTAATCCGGCAGAAAAAGAATTATCCATGTGCTTTAACTTCCACCATCTTAAGATAGATTATAAGAATGGGGAGAAATGGGAATTGATGCCTCCCGATATTCATAGCTTGAAAGAACTCTTCAAACAATGGCAGCTTGGAATGCAGGATAACGGCGGTTGGAACGCAGTATTCTGGTGCAATCACGACCAGCCCCGTATCGTTTCCCGCCTTGGTGATGATAAGAATTATTGGAAGGAATCCGCTAAGCTATTAGCTACTACTATCCATCTTCTGCGCGGCACTCCATATATTTATCAAGGAGAAGAATTGGGAATGACAAATTCTTATTTTAGCGATATCTCACAATACCGCGATGTAGAAAGCTTGAATTATTACGAAATACTGCTTCATAAGGGCAAATCGAAAGAAGAGGCCCTGCAAATACTCGCGGCAAGGTCGAGAGATAACAGCCGTACACCAATGCAATGGTCCGACGGAAAACACGCCGGATTCTCCGAATCACAACCTTGGATCGGCGTGACCGGCAACTATAAAAGCATTAATGTGGAATCAGAAATAGAAGATGAGGATTCCATCCTTAAGTATTACAAAAAACTTATTCAGCTCCGCAAAGAAAAGAGCGTTATCGCTGATGGAAGAATCGAATTCCTTCCCGAAGAAGAAATAAATCTCTTCGCCTATCGAAGACAAAACGAAACGGAAGAATTGCTCGTCTTGAATAACTTAAGCGGCGAATCACTTACTCTGGATACGAGTAAGTTGGAACTCAGTCATTACAAATATCTTCTCGGCAACTATGAAGATATCAAAAGCCAAGAGAAGCAATTGCTTCTACGACCGTTTGAAACCATCGTTTTGGAAAGAAAATAAGACCCCCTAACGCTTCCTGATGCACTTATGTCAGGAGGCGTTTTATTTATTCTATAGGAAACTTGTTACATATCTTTCATATACGCTCTCTCCATCGGACACCGTATCATACCACTTCATTCCTAACTTCTCACAAAGAAGCACGGAAGCCGTATTCCCATTCTTAACAAGGGCCTGTATCTTATCAAACTGCAACTCCTCTTTTCCATACTCGAGGATGGCTGTACACACCTCATAGGCATACCCTTGACGCTGATAAGGAACTGCGATAACGAATCCCAGCTCAGGAATATCGTAACCTTCCCTCCAACTAATTCCGGCACGCCCTATTACCTTATGCTCTTTCTTTTCCACTACACTCCAAAGTCCATATCCATAGAAGCCATAGATCTTCTCAATATACTCGCTTACGTACTCCCTCTCCTGCTTAGTTTCTTCAAACAACGGATCCATATAACAAGTAATGGATGGCTCCGCATAAATTTTATAAAATTCATCCACGTCTTCTACTGTCATCTCCCTGATCAAACATCTTGTCGTCTCCAGAATCTCCCATGGTTCTCCCTTTAGGCGTTTATAGACCATAAGAAGAGAATCCGGCGTAAGCTCCGCAATATCCGTAACTGCATAAGATACACCGGACAAGTTTTGTTCTTTATTTTCTTCATGCAAAAGTGCAATCACATATTTTCCATCTCTTTTCAATTCTTCCAATGCCTTTTCCGTATCCGTTATAAACAAGGCTTCCTCTTTTAAGCAGTCGGTACGGCTTACCTCGCCGCATCCTTCCGCTTCTTCATAATAAGGCACTATTTTTATATTCTCTTTCCACCGCCGCTCTTCTTCAGCGAAATTTCTTCTCATTACTTCTGCAGCTCGAGCCTGACCTTCATCCGCAATAACAAAAACTATTTCCTTTAACATCTCCCCCTCTTTTCTTGCTATTCACACTCCTATTTACTATCCGCTTAGAATGGGTTAAAATACATTATAGAAATATCATAAAACAAATTATTGCAGAAGGGAAGTAAAACAATGGCACAAAATCCTGTTGTTACATTTACAATGGAAAACGGTGACGTGATCAAAGCAGAATTATATCCTGAACTCGCACCGGAAAGCGTTAATAACTTTATTAGCTTAATTAACAAGAATTTCTATGACGGACTCATCTTCCATCGAGTGATCCGCGGATTTATGATTCAAGGCGGCGATCCGGAAGGAACCGGTATGGGTGGCCCCGGCTACAGCATCAAAGGCGAATTCTCACAAAATGGAGTGGAAAATAACTTAAAGCATACAGAAGGTGTTCTCTCCATGGCAAGAAGCATGAATCCTAACTCTGCAGGTTCACAGTTCTTTATTATGCACAAGAATTCTCCTCACCTGGATGGTTCTTATGCCGCATTCGGCAAGGTGACAGAAGGTCTTGAATTCGTGAACAAAATTGCCGAGACCAACACCGACCATTCCGATCGTCCTCTTGAACCTCAGGTGATTAAGACAGTTACTGTCGAAACCTTCGGAGAAACCTATCCGGAACCTCAGAAAATTTAGATACTATTTGTTAAATTCTCTGATTTTTAATTTCATACTGCTGAAATTGTCGGACGAGATAGGCACTTGTGTGCCGTCTCGTTCATATTTTATTCATATTTATTTTAAAGAAACTTCAATTTAACAACATTCTTTAGACATTTCTTCAGGCTATAATACTAATATAAGATACAGCAAGAACAAAAAGCCAATAACAGTTAATTGATTTATTAAATAACTTTTTCATAATAAGTGCCAAGTAAAGCAAAACTTTACTTGGCATCCTCCCTTTTCAGGGATTTTTTTATTCTTATAAATAAAAGAACAAGAGTGTTCGCACACTCTTGTTTTTTTAAGCTAAGCTTGTTTTTTAAGTTAAGCTTGTTTTTTAAGTTAAGCTTGTTTTTTAAGCTTTGTTTACAGAACCAAACAGTTCCATTTTTTCTTTAACAGTCGCTTTAATTGCATCGAAGCCCGGACCAAGAAGCTTACGAGGATCAAATCCTTTACCCTGTAAGTCTTTTCCTTCTTCGATATATTTACGAGTTGCTGCTGCAAAGGATAATTGGCATTCTGTGTTAACGTTGATCTTAGCAACGCCGAGGGAGATTGCTTTCTGAATCATATCAGCCGGGATACCTGTACCGCCATGAAGAACAAGAGGCATGTCCCCTGTTAACTGCTGGATTGCATCCAATGTTTCGAAAGAAAGTCCCTGCCAATTTTCAGGATATTTTCCGTGAATATTGCCGATACCTGCTGCGAGGAAATCTACACCGAGGTCAGCAACTGCTTTACATTCATTAGGATCTGCACATTCACCTGCTCCTACTACGCCATCTTCTTCTCCACCGATAGAACCAACTTCCGCTTCGATAGAAACACCCTTAGCGTGGGATGCTGCTACTAATTCTCTTGTTTTCTCCACGTTCTCTTCGATCGGATAGTGAGAACCATCGAACATTACAGATGAGAAACCAGCTTCGATACATTTGTAGCAGTGATCATAGCTGCCGTGATCTAAGTGAAGAGCTACGGGAACTGTGATGTTAAGGCCTTTGAGTAAACCATTAACCATACCAACTACTGTATCATATCCACCCATATATTTTCCGGCACCTTCGGATACACCGAGAATAACGGGAGAGTTATTCTCCTGAGCTGTCAAAAGAATTGCCTTTGTCCACTCAAGATTGTTGATGTTGAACTGTCCGACTGCATAATGGCCGGCTTTTGCTTTTTGAAGCATTTCTGTAGCTGAAACTAACATTTTATTTACCTCCATATAATAAATTTATCAAATTCATCGAACTCATTATACTCCATTCCCAAGAAAAAAGAAATAATAAAGCTATAAAAAATGTGCAAAATAAGGAAAATGGCGTTTATTTATAAGGAATTCTTATTTTTACCGCTTGTTTCATATTATTAATGTTCACTTCTTTATGATTACCGCCGAACTCTCCATCCAAAGTCCATGCAATTTCATCATCGGATTCGAACGTCACCTGCGAGGTTTTGAAACAGTACATATAGTCCGCATGGATATTGCGGCTCAGAAGTGCCGTCAACGTATTATTCAGCTCCAGCGGATTCTTCGGCATCTTAATTAGCGTCACTTCAAATTCACCGTCGTTCAGCTCTACATATTTGCCGGTAATCCTTTTGAAGCCTCCCACAGAGGTGGAATTAGTTACCATACCGAAGATAAACTCATCCTCTATTACGGTATCCCCATGACGGATCTTAAGGCGATATGATCTGATATTAGGAATTCTCTTCATCCCCTCCAGAATGTATGCCATATGCCCCAACACATTTTTAATATCCTGACTTGTCTCATAGGATACCTCTGTGAAGATGCCAAAAGCTGCAATATAAACGAAGCATTCTTTATTGAACGCACCGATATCGCAGGCATAGTCCTTTCCCTCTACAATGAGCCGGGCTGCTTTTACCATATCTTTAGGTATCCCCAAGCTACTCGCGAAATCGTTAGTGCTGCCTGCGGGGATATATCCGATAGGAACCTTCTTTTCACACAGAACCATTCCATTCACCACTTCGTCCAGCGTTCCGTCTCCTCCGCAGCATACGACGATATCATATCTGTCCTTCTTATTTTGGACGACTCCTATCGCATCTCCTTCGTGCTGGGTCGGATATACAGTAACCTCATATCCCCCTTTCACGAACACCTCTATGATATCCTGAAGCTTATTTTTAATCTTAGCCTTTCCCGCACGGGGGTTATATACGAATAACATTTCCTTATCTGCCATATCTTCATTCCCCTGTCCATTCCGATTTTTATACTTCTATAATTATGAGTATTTTCCTATTAGAATTCATGTATCAAAAGTCTCCCGAACAACTTGGTAACACAGCTTTTGTTCCGCGCGCGTAGCTGCGCATCCTGCACGGAGTGCTTTTATTCTATAGGATTAATACTTTTATACTTTAATGAAACAAGGTCTTTCCTATAGAATAAGCAAAATCGGAGCATCCAGGGATGCTCCGTTCTATTATAATCAGCTTACTTTTCCTTTTAATAAATATTCTTCAATATCTGCTACAGCCTGATGTTCATCCTGTCCATCAGCAATAACGGTAACTATCTCACCACTGTCAAGGCCCAAGCTCATCATTCCCATAATACTCTTCGCATTCACCTTTTTACCTTCGGACTCGATGTACACGGAACAAGCATGCTTACTCGCCACCTGTACCAATACCGCGACCGGTCTTGCCTCCAACCCCGTCGGCAACTGAATCTTCATAACCTTTTCAATCATAATGTCTCCTCCTTTTTAACTTCTAAGCCTGTCAGCAAGCTCACTTAATTTCCTAAGTCTATGGTTCATCCCCGATTTCCCAACCGGAGGGTCTAAGATTTGTCCCAGCTCCTTTAATGTTGCGTCCGGATACTCCAATCTTATCTCTGCTGCCTCCCTAATGCTGTCCGGTAGATTCATAAATCCATAACGCTCTTTAATCAGGAGGATATCCTCTATCTGCTTAGATGATGCGTTAACTGTCTTGGTAATATTAGCCGTCTCACAATTCACTTTCCGGTTGATGGAATTGCGCATTTCCTTTATAATTCGATAATTTTCGAAATTCATTAAGGAAACATGAGCCTCCATTACATTTAACAGATCCACTATGCCTGCACCCTCTTTCAGATACACTACATAGTATTTCTTTCTTATTACAATCTTAGCTTCCACCTGGAAACTCTGTATTAGCGCCTGCAAATACTCAGCCTGTTCTTCATGGGAACAAACGAACTCCAGATGATAGCTCTTCTCAGGATCGCTCATAGAACCTGTACAAAGAAACACTCCTCTTAAAAATGCCCTTTTGCAACAGGCACTCTTAATCAACAGAGGGTTCACCCCGTTCATCTGAGCCTCTTCGATTCCCTTTTCATCATACATTTTAACAGCTTGAAGAACTTTGTCAACTGCTTTCGTTCCATAAAGTAATGTGATATATGTATGACTGCGACACTCCCCGGCAATGGATTCCTGGACAATATCAGTATCTATATTAAATGTTTTCTTTAATAATGTAAAGACCTTTCTGATAAGTGCCTCATTTTCTGTCTGAAGGCAAAGCCTTTTTTCTTCAATACCATCATTCTCCACTTTCCCATAAAAGCATATAATTGCCGCTAGCTCTGCTAATTGACAATGTCTGGAGGAGTTGATGATTTTAGCCAATTCTTCTTTTACTTCTGAGGAAAAAGACATGTTATACTCCCTGCTTCTCATCTCTATGGTGAATTTTAAGTCCATAATTTCCTTGGTTCTTCATACGCTTGTACAGTTCGTTAGCCAAAGTAACACTTCTATGTTTGCCGCCCGTACAACCAATTCCTATGACAAGTTGGTATTTCCCTTCCTTCACATAGTTAGGAATCAAAAAGCGAACCATATCTTCCAGCTTCTGCAGGAATTCCCCTGACTCAGGAAAGGCCATTACGTAATCTTGTACCGCCTTATCATTCCCCGTCTGATGCTTCAAGTCATCAATATAGAACGGATTCGGTAAGAATCGGACATCAAACACTAAATCAGCATCTGCCGGAATACCATTCTTAAAGCCGAAGGAAAGAATGGTGACCATAAGGCTGTTATATTCCTCATTCATTACGAAAATGCGGTCCACTTCCTCTTTCAGTTCCCTCGTCAATAACTTCGATGTATCTATTACATAATCCGCATGTTCTTTTACCGATTTTAAAATATCCTTTTCCTTATGGATGCCGTCCTCCACCCGCCCTTCCGGCGAGAGAGGATGCATTCTTCTGGACTCCTTATAGCGCTTTACCAGAACAGATTCTGCTGCATCCATGAAAAGGATTTCATATACATATCCGTTATTCTTCAGTTTCTCAAGGGTCTTCCACGCCTCTTCAAAAGGCTGATCTGAACGAACATCCAACCCGAGCGCTACCTTATTGATTTCTGAATTAGGGGTGGCAATTAATTCCACAAACTTTTCTATCAAAGGAACGGGCAGATTATCCACACAGTAAAAGCCTGAATCTTCCAGCATTTTAAGAGCCGTTCTCTTTCCACCGCCGCTCATTCCGGTCACTACCACGAATCTCATATGCTTTTTCCTCCGTATTCGGTAATAGTTCAGTACCCCCTGGCTTCGCTGTACTAGAACTGTCACTATTCACAACTACTATTCCGCGAAGTCAAAATTGCTTCTCTATGCGATTTTGCGAGTGCTGCAGGTGCCAAAATGCGGTTCTATCGCATTTTGTGTGCATCCCGTTACTGATCACAGCGAAGCTGTGAATAGTAACCTAGAACTCTCCCAGATAAATAACTTCCCGCTCGAGCATGATACCGGAATTCTCCTTCACCCTCTCCTGAACGGCTTCTATCAAGTTACGTACATCCAAAGCACAGGCATTTCCGGTATTCACGATAAATCCACAGTGCTTATCGGATACCATAGCACCTCCTATGGTATACCCCCGAAGCCCCGCCTCCATAATAAGCTTTCCTGCAAAATTCCCTTCGGGACGCTTGAAAGTACTTCCCGCACTTCCATACTCCAGAGGCTGCTTTTCTCTACGGCTTACCGCCAACTCTTCCATCTTACTGCGTATTTCTTCTTTATTACCTTTTGTAAGCTTAAATACTGCTTCCGTAACAATAAATGGACGATTCTTAATTACACTTGTACGATACCCGAATTCCATCGTATTGTTATCGAGTACGAGAATCTCTCCGCTTAGATTCATCACTTCCACAGATTCAATAATATTGCTCATCTCTCCGCCATAGGCTCCGGCATTCATTACAATACCTCCGCCTACCGTACCCGGAATTCCCGAAGCGAATTCCATTCCCGTCAGTTCATACTCAAGAGCTACTTTCGCTGCCTTGGAAATAAGGATCCCTGCCGGAGCCCGCAGTCGTTCTCCTTCTATAGAAATATCCCCCATTTCGCTGCCCAGCTTGACTATAATCCCAGAATAACCTTTGTCTCCTACAAGCAGGTTGCTGCCGTTCCCCAGAATGAAGTAATCCTGTCCTGTCGCCTGTAAAATAGGCACCAGCTTTAGCAATTGTTCTTTCCTCGTTATTTTTATTAGACATTTCGCATTTCCACCCACACGAAAAGTGGTATGTTTACTCATGGGTTCATCGAGTAATATGTCTTCTTGCGGAACCAATTGCTCCATATAATTGTAAATTGATGAATTCACCTTAAAATCCCTGCCTGTTTTCTATTATGGTATGTAATTTCACACCGTCTTATTCCAATACTAACTTAGCTGCACCATAAATCCCGGCATCGTTTCCAAGCGTCGCTAATGCGAACTCTACATTCTTACAGCCTTTAAATACAGTTTTATCGAAATATGGTTTAATGAAATCGAATAAAATATCCCCTGCTTTGGATACACCGCCTCCGATTACAAAGATCTCCGGATTAACCACCCCTGCAATGACACCGAGTCCTTTGCCCAGGTATTCACCGAACTGCTCTGCAATCTGAATCGCCAATGCGTCCTTTTCCTTCACTGCATCGAACACCGCCTTTGCAGAAAGCAGCTCCACCGGACGCTTTCTCAATAAACTGGGTTCCGAAGATGCCTCCAGGGCGCGCCTTGCCAGCCTTACGACACCGGTAGCAGAAGCATATTCTTCCAGACATCCGGTATTACCGCAGCCGCATACTTCCGTTTCTCCATCCTGTACGTGAATGTGTCCGATCTCTCCCCCGGCACCGCTGGCACCTGTGAGAATCTCACCATTGACAATAATTCCTCCACCGACTCCGGTTCCCAAGGTAACCGCTACCAGATTCTTAAAGCCCTTGCCGCCGCCCTTCCACATCTCTCCGAGAGCCGCTACATTGGCATCGTTTCCGGCTTTCACATGAATATCCAGAAGCTGCGCTAACGTATCGCGAATGCTGAACGTCTCCCATCCCAGATTAACAGCTCCATATACCGTTCCTTCTGCATCGATAGGGCCGGGGGCTCCCAGGCCTGCGCCGATTACCTCTTCTTTCTCTATTCCCTTTTCCTTCATCTTACTTTGAATGCTCTTTGCTACATCGGGAAGAATATTTTTACCGCCGTCTTCCGTTCTCGTGGGAATCTCCCATTTATCCAAAATATTTCCTTCTTTGTCGAACAATCCCATTTTTACCGAGGTTCCCCCCACGTCTACTCCAAATACATACTTACTCATCTTACAATGATTCCTTCCCTTTTCTCTTTATTCGTAATAACTATTCGTAACCTTTCAGACCCTCACTGTTGCTTTTATTCGTCCTCATCCTCTTCTCTGCGTCTTGCAAGAGAATTCTGTACACGTGTATACAATTCCTGAGCTGCGTTATAACCCATCTTCTTCTGTCTGTGGTTAACTGCCGCCGATTCACAGATAATCGCCAGGTTACGGCCGGGTCTAATCGGGATATTATGGCATACTATCTTGTTACCAAGATATTCCGTATATTCCTCCTCCAGTCCTAATCTATCATATTCCTTATCTTTATCCCAATCTTCCAACTTAATTACGAGATCGATGCTCTGGGTATCCTTTACACTGGATATACCGAACAGAGACTTGATATCCACAATACCGATTCCTCTTAACTCGATGAAATGCTTCGTAATATCAGGTGCCGAACCAATTAAGGTATCATCGCTCACCTTTCTTATCTCCACCACGTCATCCGTTACCAGACGATGTCCTCTTTTAATGAGTTCAAGCGCTGCTTCCGATTTACCGATACCGCTTTCACCCGTAATCAGCACGCCTTCTCCATATACGTCAACGAGCACACCATGAACAGAAATACACGGCGCGAGCTTCACGTTCAACCAGCGGATAATTTCCGCAGTAAAAGAAGAAGTTGCCTTCTTCGTCATAAGGATCGGCACTTCATGCTCCAGCGCAACCTGTAAAAAGAAAGGATCCGGCTGTAACTCGCGACAAAATACAATGACCGGAATATCACAGGAAAGAAGCTTATTGTACACCTCTTCTTTATATTCCTGAGTCAGCCCCTGCATGTATGTGTATTCCACAAATCCGATAATCTGCAGTCTCGTCGCCTCAAAATGCTCGAAATAACCGGCCATCTGCAATGCCGGCCTATTGATGTCGGGCTGCGTGATTTTCATCTTAGAAATATCCAGTTCCGGCGTTAGATTTTCGAGCTTCATCTTTTCAATAATCTCTTTTAAACTTACACTTGCCATAACCTTCTCCTCGTATTATATAGTAGTAGTGTTTATAGTCCCTCTCCAAGGACTGTATGCTATACAAAACAGTATGATATACTGTTGGAGATACTGTGGATTGGTTACCATCTCCTACCACATTGATGGTTTTAGAAAGGCTCCGACCACAGTCTCTTTGTATATTTGTTAATCAGTTAGATACCGCATGACGGTTTATTTAGAACGAGGTTACAATCGCAGAGAGTACCAGTGGGTTCCAAACAGTGTCAAATACATTTCAAAGGAGTATTGCTATGATTTACGCAGGAATTGATGTTGCCAAGGATAAGCATGATTGCTTTATCACGAACTCAGAGGGTGAAGTGCTTTTTAAAGCTTTTACCATTCCAAACAACCGGGATGGTTTTGATGAGCTCTATCAGAAGATCGCATCCGTTACCGATGATTTAACCAAAGTAAAAGTAGGGCTAGAAGCCACTGGACACTACAGTTATAACATCTTGGGATATCTTCTTGATAAAGGTCTGACCACCTTTGTTATCAATCCGTTACATACCAATCTTTACAGAAAAAGTCTAAGCCTTAGAAAGACGAAAACGGATAAAGTTGATGCCCATACGATTGCTACAATGCTCATGTCTGATGTGAACTTAAAGTCCTACTCAGACACATCTTATCATAATGAGGAACTTAAGTCACTAACCCGTTATCGTTTTGATAAAGTGAAAGAACGGGCAAAACTGAAATCCTCGGTTTCACGTCTTGTAACAATCCTCTTTCCAGAGCTGGAGAAACTTGTTCCTACCCTTCATATGACATCTGTTTATGCGTTACTGGCTGAATTTCCAAGTGCATCTGCCATTGCTGATTCACACCTTACAAGGCTAACGAACCTCTTGTCTACTGCTTCAAAAGGACGCTACGGAAAAGATACTGCTATCCTTTTTCGTGAAGCTGCAAGGTCTTCGATTGGCTCTCATATGCCTGCTAAGTCTTTGGAACTAAAGCATACCCTCAAGCTCATTCAGGAAATCTCTGCTGAGATTGATGAAATCGAAGCTGAAATCAAGTCCATAATGGACAGTATCCATTCACCAATCTTAACGATTCCTGGTATCAGCTATCGCATGGGTGCCATGATTATTGCCGAAATCGGCGATTTTAGTAGATTTGACTCTCCAGATAAAATTCTTGCTTATGCCGGAATGTCTCCTTCTACCTACCAATCAGGGCAGTTAGAATCATCGTATTCCCATATGGAAAAACGTGGCTCCCGCTATCTTCGCTATGCCTTATATAATGCAACAAAGTATGTCTGCCATTGGGATCCAACCTTTGCTATCTACTTGGAGAAGAAACGCTCCGAAGGGAAACACTACAATGTTGCACTTTCCCATGCTACAAAAAAACTGGTCAGAGTGATTTATCAACTGGAAAAATCAGGGCAGCTTTATCTAAAAGCAGCTTAGTTTTGATATATGAACATCTCCTTTTTGAGCACCTATAAAGATGCTCTATTTGTCATGCAGTTTTCAATGTTCATTGAATAATTTCCAGTTTATTATCTATCTGAAATGCATTTCTGCAATTCATTCAAAAAATATCACTTTGGGACTTGACTTTTAATAGTTAGTCTTTTTATATCGTACCTAACTGTTCAGTACCTTCACAGTAACAATGTAACAGTTCGATTCCCTCACTGTTACAAAAGCAAAAATTGCTTTATGAAAATCCATCCCTTTACCCTGCAAAAGCAGACTTCTCTTCCGATACTTAATATTTTATAAATTTTAACATAGAAATTGTACAATATCAATCAACGAAAGGGAAAAAGCCTTACTCCGTTTCCTCCTGATGAAAAAACTCATAAATGCCTTCTGCAATATGCAAAGGAATCTCCGGCACCTGAGAAAGCCTCTTCGCATCGGCCTCTTTAATCTCCTCGATGGATTTGAAATGGCGCATCAGTGCCTTCCTTCTCGTAGGACCCACACCCGGTATATCGTCCAACACCGATTTGACCTGAGATTTGCCGCGGAGAGAACGATGATATTCTATGGCGAAGCGGTGCGCTTCATCCTGTACTCTCGTAATCAGTTTAAATCCTTCCGAGTTTCTGTCAATAGGAATTTCTGCATTATTGTAATACAGTCCTCTCGTTCTGTGATTATCGTCCTTTACCATACCACAGACAGGAATAGAAATATGAAGCTCGTTCAGCACTTCCAAGGCAATATTTACTTGCCCCTTTCCACCATCCATAAGAATCAAATCGGGGAATTTCGTGAAGCTGCCGAATTCTTTCTCCATCTCCTTCATCGTAAGTTCCTTCTGTTCCTCCATACCATGAACAAAGCGCCTGGTAAGCACCTCTTTCATACATGCATAATCATCCGGACCGGATACCGACTTAATTCTGAACTTACGATAATCGCTGCGTTTGGGTTTTCCCTTTTCATACACAATCATGGATCCCACGTTAGCAAAGCCGCTAATATTGGAAATATCATATGCCTCCATGCGTTGAATCCCTTCTACGCCGATTAAGGAAGAGATTTCCTTTACCGCACCGATCGTTCTTCCTTCTTCTCTTTTAATTTTCTCCCTGTCCTGGCTTAATACGAGAGCAGCATTCTTCGCTGCCAGTTCCACCAACTTCTCCTTGGCGCCCTTTTTCGGCACTCGAAGATATACGCGACTGCCCCTTCTGGCTGTCAGCCACTTTTCCAATATCTCAATATCCTCGATATCTTCCTGCAGCATCAGCTCCTTGGGGATAAAGGGGGTTCCTGCATAAAATTGCTTCACGAAATCGAGAAGCACTTGTGATTTACTACTCCCTGACACATGTGTCATATAGAAATGTTCTCTTCCTATTAGTTTCCCGTTTCGGATAAAAAATACTTGAACTACCGCATCGTTTTCATCCAGAGCAAGGGCTATAATATCCTTATCCTCTCCATAGCTATCCGTAATCTTCTGTTTCTGCGCCACCTGCTTCACACTATTATACAGATCCCTATATTTTACCGCTTCTTCGAATTCCATATTCTCGGAAGCCTCCTGCATTTTTCCCTCCAGATCCTTTAGAATGGGCTTATAATTCCCATTTAAAAAGTCCAGCGCCTTTTCCACTTGTGCCCGATACTCTTCCTGAGTCACATATGCCTGACAGGGGCCCGCACATTGCTTAATATGATAATTTAAACAAGGGCGTTCCTTTCCACAATCCTTCGGGAGGTTTCTGTTACAGGTTCTTAACAGATAAAGCTTATTAATTAAATCAATGGTATCCTTAACAGCCGCCGCACTCGTATAAGGGCCGAAATAGCGGGATTTATCCTTCTTCATTTCCCTGGAAAAAAGTATCCGTGGGAACGGTTCTGCCACCGTTACTTTAATATAAGGATAGGTTTTATCATCCTTAAGCATCGTATTGTAACGGGGACTGTACTCCTTAATCAGGTTATTCTCAAGCACAAGTGCTTCCAACTCAGAATCGGTAATAATATACTCAAACCGGTCGATCTGTGTCACCATTTTATCTATTTGCGGCCCGCGGCCAATATTTTTACGGAAATAAGATCTGACACGGCTATGCAGGTTAATGGCTTTTCCTACATAGATAATTGTATCTTTCATATCGCGCATAATATATACGCCCGGTTTTGCGGGCAGCTTTTTCAGTTCTTCATTAAAATCAAACATCTTTCACCCATCATTTGAACATAGTTAACATTAAAATTTAATAATTTCACTAACACACAAAAAGGTTCCGTTTTATGAGAACCTTTTTGCCTTTTACTTCTGTTCATCTATTTTATTTTGCAATTCTTTCGCGAACTCTCCGCCTCGGACCATATTGCCGGAGGCTTGTGAGAAACGTCCTACCGGACCGGATACTCTCTCCTGTTCCTGAGAAGGTGCCGATTGCTCCATTTCCTTTTCGGGGATTTCATCATCGGCCTTTCTTTCAGAGATTCCACTTGCTTCTTTCTCTTCCGCTTCTTCAGCCACTGTTGCTTTCACTGTTTCCGCTTCTTTTTCATCCGCTGTTTCTTTCACTGCCTTCTCTTCTTTTTCTGCGGCTTCCTTTTTTACCGTCTCCGCTTCTTCGGACTTCTCCTCCGGCTCAGGAAGACCTTTTTCCGCACGGAATATCTTCATGAATTCCTTGCCGGTAATCGTTTCTTTCTCAATCAGATGTGCTGCCAGCTTATCCATCAGCTCTCTGTTTTCAGAAAGAAGCTTCTTCGCTTCCGCGTAGCACCCCTTAAGAAGTTCCATTACTTCGGTATCCACATCCGCTGCCGTCACATCGCTGCATGTCAGCCTTGCACCGCCGCCCAGATATTCGCTCTCTACTGTAGCAAGCCCCATCAAACCGAACTTGTCACTCATCCCGAATCTGGTAATCATATTTCTTGCAATATTAGTCGCCTTCTCGATATCGTTCGACGCCCCGGTCGTTACCGTATCGAATACGAGTTCCTCCGCCGCACGGCCTCCCAAATATCCTACTAACATATCGTGAAGCTCCGCCTTCGTATTCAGATATTTCTCTTCCTCAGGCACTTGCATTACATAGCCCAGGGCTCCCATCGTTCTCGGCACAATCGTAATCTTCTGTACCGGTTCCGAATTCTTCTGCAGGGCACTTAGCAGTGCATGACCGACTTCATGATAGGAAACAATCTTGCGCTCTTCCTTACTCATCACACGGTCTTTCTTCTCCTTACCTACAAGCACCTGCTCCACCGCTTCGAACAAGTCACTCTGGCACACATAATTGCGTCCCTTTTGTACGGCATTAATTGCCGCTTCGTTAATCATATTAGCAAGGTCCGCACCTACCGCACCGCTGGTCGCCAGTGCAATTGCATCCAGATCCACACTATCGTTCATCAGTACATCCTTCGCATGAACCTTAAGAATCTCAATACGTCCCTTTAAATCAGGTTTATCCACAATGATCCTTCGATCAAAACGTCCCGGTCTTAATAGTGCCTTATCCAGAATCTCCGGTCTATTGGTAGCTCCGAGGATAAGAATACCCTTGGAAGTATCGAAACCATCCATCTCCGATAACAACTGATTCAATGTCTGTTCCCGTTCTTCGTTTCCGCCTCCGTATTTGGAATCACGGCTGCGTCCGATCGCATCTATTTCATCGATAAATATAATACAAGGTGCATTTTTCGTCGCTTCCTTGAACAAATCCCTTACTCTGGAAGCACCCACACCAACATATAACTCAATAAAATCCGAACCTGCCAGGGAGAAGAACGGCACATGAGCTTCACCCGCTACCGCCTTAGCGAGTAACGTCTTACCGGTTCCCGGAGGGCCTACCAATAACGCGCCTTTAGGCAGTTTCGCTCCTATCTTTGAATATTTTCCAGGATTATGAAGGAAATCCACCACTTCCTGTAAGGATTCCTTCGCTTCATCCTCTCCGGCCACATCCTTAAAGGTAACCCCGGTCTCCTTCTGTACGTAAACCTTGGCATTGCTCTTACCTACTCCCATGGGGCCACCGCCGCCTTTGGACATCCTACGGAAAATAAAACTTAAAAGCACCCACATAAGCAGGATAGGAAATACATAGGTCAAAAGGATAGATAGCAACATTCCGGAGCCATCCGGCACCGTTTTATTCATATCCACGTTATATTCAATCAGACGAGCCGCCAGCGTCTCATCCTCTTCCATCTTACCTGTATAGTAGGTAATTACCGGCATCCCATACAGATTAGTCGTTCCTTCCTCTTCTTGAGGATAGATGGTAATCTGATCAGTCTCTACTTCAACGCTCTTTACTTCCCCTGCCTCTACCATTTTAATGAATTCATTATAAGTAATTTCCTTCTCTGCACCGCCGGTCATAATCTTCATAAAATAGCTCATGCACAAAAGAGTAATAAGAGCCGCGATAAGAAGAAGAAAGATACTCTGCCTCTTAGGATTTTCCCCGTTTCCTCCGGGCCCTCTGTTACCGTCATTATTATTTTTATTACCGCCCCGATTGCCGCCGTTGTAACCGCCGCCACCGTATTGGTTCAAATTATTGTCTTCCATGTCTACTCCTATTCCTAAATCATCGTTTCTTTCATTATAGTGACTGAAATTCGATAAAGCAATAATATAATTATGAAAATATTTTTCCATGTATAAAAGATTTCTAAACTTTTTTAATGGAAACAGTAGATTTTTAATTGATACCCGTTGTATAATACATACTTATGAATCTGAATAACATGACATACTTAAGGGACAAGGAAAATGAAACAAGGTTTTGATAATGAAAAATATTTAACAATGCAATCCGAGCGCATTCGGGAGCGTATCGCTCAGTTCGGAAATAAACTATATCTGGAATTCGGAGGCAAACTCTTCGATGACTTTCACGCCTCCAGAGTTCTTCCCGGCTTTCAACCGGACAGTAAATTGAAAATGTTATCTCAGCTCAAGGAGCAGGCGGAAATCGTTATCGTTATAAGTGCTGACGCCATCGAAAAGAATAAAATCCGCGGCGATCTCGGTATCACTTATGATATGGATACCCTCCGCTTGATTGACGCTTTTCACGCTATAGGATTCTTCGTAGGCAGTGTGGTCATTACCCACTATGCAGGGCAGCCTGCAGCCGACCACTTCCGCGAACGTCTGTCAAAACTTCAAATCAAATCTTATCTTCACTATATTATCGAAGGCTACCCCAGCGACATACCTCACATCGTAAGCGATGAAGGATATGGGAAAAACGATTATATCGAAACCACAAGACCTCTCGTTGTTATTACGGCACCCGGCCCGGGAAGCGGTAAGATGGCTACCTGCCTGTCTCAGCTCTATCACGAACACAAAAGGGGGATTACAGCAGGATACGCCAAGTTCGAGACCTTCCCCATATGGAATCTTCCCCTGCGTCACCCGGTCAATGTGGCATATGAGGCTGCTACCGTGGACTTAAATGACGTGAACATGATAGATCCCTTCCATTTGGAATCTTACGGTGAAACTACGGTGAATTACAATCGGGATATTGAAGTCTTCCCTGTATTAAATGCGATGTTCGAACAGATTCTCGGCTACAGTCCCTATAAATCACCTACCGACATGGGGGTTAATATGGTGGGCAACTGTATTATCGATGATGATGTGTGTAAAGAAGCCTCCAAACAGGAAATTATCCGCCGTTATTATCAGGCTCTGTGCGACCGCAAGAAAGATGTAATAGGATCAAAAGAGATCGTCTACAAGCTGGAACTCCTTATGAAACAGGCTTCTATAAGCACTAACGAACGCAAGGTAGTACCTATGGCTCTGATGAGGCAGGAGAATACCGGGCATCCGGCAACTGCAATCGAACTGCCCGATGGACAGATTATCACCGGCAAGACTACCGACTTGCTCGGAGCCTCTGCTGCAGCACTTCTCAATGCATTAAAGGTTCTTGGAGGAATCGACCACGATAAGCACCTCATTTCGAGAACGGCTATCGCACCGATTCAGACATTGAAAATCGACTATCTGGGAGGCCATAATCCTCGTCTGCATACCGATGAGATACTGATAGCCCTGTCCATGAGCGCTGCGACCGATGCCGATGCCAAGCTGGCGCTAACACAGATTCCCAAACTGAAAGGCTGTCAGGTACACTCTACCGTTATTCTTTCTTCCGTGGATGAGAAGACCTTCAAACGGCTCTGCATGGACCTTACGAGCGAGCCTACTTATGAAACCAATCGGATGTATCACAACTAAAATAAAATGATATCAGGGTCAAAAGGTCATGATATAGATATTATAAAACGGAGGTATCAGGGATTAATATCCTGATACCTCCGCAATATTTTAACAATTTATAGATTGTTTTTCATGAATTCTTCCAATCTCATTACAACTTCAGCTTCATCCGGACCTTCTACCGTTACAGTCACTTCATCTCCACACTTTACCAGCAGACCCATTACGCCGAAGATTTTCTTAGCATCTACACTTTTTTCTCCTTTTGTCAGCCTAACACTACTTTCGCAGGAAGATGCTTCCTTCACAAAGATTCCGGCTGGTCTTGCGTGCATACCGAGGGGATCCATAACTGTATATCGAAATTCTTTCATGGGAATGGCCACCTCCTTAGATTACTTCACCATTTGATTCGATTACTTTCTGATACCAATAGTAGCTGTCTTTTTTCAGACGTTTACCGCTCCCATTTCCTCTGTCATCGAGATCCACATAGATATAACCATAACGTTTGCTCATCTCACCCTGAGAACAGCTTACAATATCAATGGGGCCCCAGGAAGCATAGCCGAACACATTAACACCATCTTTAATCGCTTCTTTCATCGCTTTTATATGGGCTGACAGATATGCGATACGGTAACTGTCGTGAATACTTCCGTCTTCCTCCACTGTATCCAGAGACCCGAGACCGTTTTCCGCAATAAAAATAGGAAGTCCGTAACGATCCCAATATTGGTTGAGGCAATACCGCAGGCCGAGGGGATCTGTCGCCCATCCCCATATCGATTTCTCAATATAAGGATTAGGAACTGCCTTCTCCGGGTTTTCAGCACTTACTGTCTGTGTAAAATAATAGGAGAAGGATAAGAAATCGACCGTATTTTCTTTTAGTACCTTTTCATCCTCTTGCGTAATCTCTATTGTTATATTGTTGTCTTTAAAGTATCGAAGTGCATAACCCGGATATGTTCCTTTGACAAGTACATCGGAACAGAAGTAATTGTACATCCGGTTCCTTTCAAAAGCTGCGAAGACATCTTCCGGTTTGCAGGATGCCGGATAAACGTAATCTTCTCCGTTCATCATTCCAATCTGCATCTTATCATTGATTTCCCGTGCCATCTTTTTCACTTCGGCCGATGCTACCATCTGGTGATGAAGCGCTTGATAAACAGCACTTTCGCGATCTTCGGCAAAGCTATCCTTTAACAGCCCGAGAGAGCAGTATTCGGACCAATCTTTCGCCATATTAATCTGATTGATGACAATCCAATACTTCACTTTATCTTTGTATCTTTCGAGTAATACGCGGCAGTATTTCAGGAAGAAATCTATAACTTCCCTGCTATGCCACCCATCGTATTCCGTCGCCAGATAAATAGGCATATCGTAATGGGATATTGTCATAACAGGCTCTATCCCCTTCTCAAGCATGCTGTCGATTAACCTGTCGTAAAATGCGAGGCCTGCTTCATTCGGCTCCTCTTCAATGCCTTTCGGGAAGATTCTTGCCCAATTAATGGAGGTACGAAAACACTTAAAACCCATGCCTTTCATCAATTCTAAATCATCATCGAAGGTATGATAGAAATCAATGCCGTGTCTTCTCGAGTAATAACCCTCTTTATCGGCTAATGCCTTTTCTATATCTTCCTTGGTATGATAAAAACCAACTACCGTCTGCCTGCTATATTCTTCCGGAAGTATCTCCACATCGCCGAGAGACGGTCCCTTGCCGCCTACGTCCCATGCTCCTTCTGCCTGATTCGCTGCAATGGCTCCACCCCAGAGGAAGTCTTCAGGAAAACCATCATATACTTTATTCATTCCTTCTCCTCCTTACTTCGTATCGATCTTATCGGAAAGCTTACGGTACATGCTTATAATGTGGCCCGTCATATTGAGTTCTGAGTATATAGTCATCAATGTATCCTGCGCATGTGAGAAAAGAAGGGTTGTCTGCAATTCCTCATCTTCTATCGTATCCTGTATCATTTTGGTTTGGATTCGATGTGCCTCCACAATCTTTTCTTTCGCTTGTCTTAGTTTTTCATCCGTCTCTTCTTCGGAAGCATTCCCCATAACAGACTTTACCGCTTCTGTCAGAAGATTTCTTCCGTCTCCGGCCAACATAATAATCTGCATGGCAGCTTGGTTCAACTCATCACCGGTCACCTTTTCCATATCCATATTTTATCCATACTCCTTTCACGATCTTTAAAAGAGTGAAATCTTTCTATTTTCTATGCTTTAGCAATGCTTTCACTACGCTCTGGCACTGCTGCTTTCTTTTATTTTCTCCTGCTCCTTTACATATTCCTGGTTATCATATACTTTCAGGAAAGGATAGTATACAACACAGGAAAGTGCAAAGATAATAAGAACGAGGAATACACCTGCAATTGACTGCGTTACCATATAACCGATAATCGGTCCGGGTAAATACCAGAAATTAAATACCTGTGTAGGAATCGGAACTAACCCCAGAGACAGGGCCGCATAGGTAATCACAGGACCAATAAAGCCCATAATCCACATAGGAATCATCAATAACGGGTTAAATGCGATAGGTGCGCCAAATACTACCGGTTCATTAATATTGAAAATGGAAGGAACGATGCAAGAACGCCCTACTACTTTCAAACGCTTGGATTTGGAGAATAACATTAAGACATTCAATCCCAATGTGGTACCGCCGCCGCCAATCAGGAACAGGTTCAATGTCTCATTAGTGTGAATATATAATTCGCTGCCGGGCGCTGCTACTGAATTTGCTCCGATTGCAGGAAGCATAATTGCCGCCATTACCGGATAAAGCACCCATGTGGAAATACCAAAACTATAAAGGAAAGCGAATGCAAGGAAGTTGAAAAGTACAAATCCCCAGAAGGACTGTCCTACCGCTATAAATGGTGCAAATATTTGATTAATAAGTGCAAATAAGCTTATCTCTAACTGGAAAGTGAAAATCCATCCCACCAAAATAATAATCAGCATAGGGATAAGGGTGTCGAACCATACGATAATGAAATCAGGCATAGCCGAATCTTCTTTGAAGAAAGTATGCTTCGCAAATAAGTTCATAATACACCCAACGAATAGACCGCCGAGAATAGCCGCCAACATACCTTCTGTTCCCATACGTCCCAAAAGGATAGAGAGCCCTTCCGTTCCCGTGAAGGAACCATCCTCTGCTGCCCAGCCGGCTACATCGCCCGCGAGAGGGTAAATCAATAAGAGAAACAGGGAAATACCAGCCATTCCTGCCTGTTTTGCTGTTTTACGATGTTTCTTCTTTTCCATTAAAATAAAAGGAATCTGATAAGCCAGGCATAAAGACAGCAAACCAAAGGAAAAGCTGCTAATCAAACTCAAATCAGGAAACCAGGAAACATACTCCCCGATAATATTGAACATTGTAACAAAGGAACCAATTAAAATCAGCGGCATCGCTGAAAGAATCGCTTCTTGAATCGATGATATCCAAGGATTCTTAGCGAGTTTATTCATTCTGGGAGCAAAATTCTCCGTCATCCAATCCATAAACCTTTTCATAAGTGTTATTTTCCTTTCTTAGTGAGTAGCATCGTCAATCAGTTATGCTTATAATTCAATAATACTTTCTATCTGACGCAGCACTGCTTCGCCATCCAGGCTTCCATAAGCTTCTTCCTGAATAATCTCTACCGGAACGTTATATTGATCCGCTTCTTTCTTCAAATCCTCCAACATGTATTTCAGATGCGGACCAACGAGAAGTAAATCTATCTCTTCTATATATTCCTCCAGTTCCGAGTCACTTCTCGCCTTAACGCTAACATCCTTTCCTTCCTCTTTTGCTGCTTTACGGATATTTTTAGCCATGAATCCACTGGATGCGCCCGTACCGCATATTAATAATACGTTTTTCATGTAACCACCTCCTATAATCTATAAGCTTTTATTTATTTGTAAGTATATTATAGAAATATCTTAGTACCTTTTCAAATAAACTTAGTTCCTACCTTGCGGGACTTTCGTTATTTTTAACAAAAACCTCATATATTATACTATCTCAAATAACAATATGCACAGTTGACATTGCCTTCTTTTTAAATATACTATAAGATACATGTAGATAAGTATTTGTTACAGTTCACAGTTTCGCTATGAACAGTAACAATTAATTTACCTTGGAGGATGATTAACATGGGAGAGAGTCGCCAGAGCAGTCTGTTTCGCTATATGGTCAAAGAAAGTGATAAGTGGATAAAAGCGCAGAAATTAGCCGATATGTTCAATGTTTCCACCAGGCAGATCAGAAAATACATAGTTTCCATCAACGAGAAATTCAGCGAATTTACCCTAATCGAGTCAGGGCCTGACGGATACCGCCTGGATGCGGAAAAATATTTTCCTTACAAGGAAAAGGTTGACAGAGAGAAGGCAGATACTCCGAAGATGCGGAGGAAATACATAATACAAAAGCTAATTACCTTAAAAGGAGGATATAATATTTTTGATTTTTCAGAGGAGCTTTGCGTAAGCATCGCAACGATCGAGAAAGATCTAAAAAGCATCCGCAAGACGTTGGAAGGTTTCCGGCTCACATTAAAACGTAGCCGGGATATGCTTTTTGTAACGGGTGATGAGCGGGAAAAACGTTCACTTATGAGAAATATGATACTGCCCGGAAGTTCCGATTTCGCCCTAGAGGACGAGATCCAGCTCCTCACATTTCATTATCATTTCTGGGATTTCAGAAGAAACATATGGAGAATACTCGTACAGGAAAATGATTTATTTTCCAACGATTACACATTAAACAATATAGCTCTTCATGCTATCGTAATGATTGACCGCATTAGAAACGGCGCCAAGCTCGATCAGGTGGAACCGCACAACTTACTCTATAGGGATACGGAGCAATATCAGGATACTGAACAATATCGGGCAACCGTACAACTTGGAGAATACCTGTCCAAGACATACGATATCCCAATAAACGATGCCGAGCTTTATCAATTGTTCGTAACCATATCCCATAATACTACGGTCATCGACCATAATGCGGTAAACATCGGAAATATCAGTCAATATGTGAATCAAAAATATATAGATATCGCTGAAAATGTACTGAACAAGGTAGAACACACCTATTATTTGGATCCTTTTGATGACGACTTTAAAGCTCGTTTCATCATTCATGTTAACAATATGTTCCATCGCATTACAAACGATTATGTCATTCGGAATCCTTTGACCATGAAAATAAAAGGGACTTATCCACTCATTTACGATATGGCCGTTTATGTGGCACAAGAGTTCGAAAATGATTACGGCATCCATCTGTCGGAAGATGAGATCGCTTTTATTTCGCTTCATATCGGCGGTTATTTTGAGAATAACATGCAGAATATGAATAAAGTATCCTGTATATTTATTTATGCGGATTATTACGGTAACCACAAAAAGACAATCGAAAAGATTTCCAGAATCTTTTCTGATTCCCTTAATATAAAATACATATTATCTCCGGAACAATATCAGCAGGAAAATTTGAATACAGACTTTATCATATCAACAGTAGAAATGGTAATTACGGGCCGTCATACGATTATCAGCCCCTTTCTTACCAATGACGATGTGGAAAATATAAGGATAAATGTGGAAAGTATTTCAAGAAAGAACAGATTCTCTGCATTGAAATCTTATTTCTCTGATTTCATAGACCCTAAGCTCTTTTATAAGAACCCTCCGTTCCATGATAAATTCGAGGCCATTACCCAAATGACCCGCAACGCGATCGCGCTCGGTCTGGCCGAAGAAAGTCTTACCGAGAATGTATTACAGAGAGAAAGCTTGTCCGATACAGGATTTGGAGGCATTGCAGTTCCCCATTCGCTACAGGAGGACTGCAAGAAAAGCTTTATCTCTTTCACTATCTGTGATGTCCCCATGACATGGGGAGATAAGCAAATATATATTATCGTCCTTATAGGAGTGAGCCAGGATTCCCGCAGAACTTTTACGGAAGTGTTCGACTTCTTAATTGACGTGCTCTCGGAAATGCAAAATGTAAAAGAACTTGCGTCTGCCACAGATTATGACGACTTTTTCCAAAGGCTCACTGCTCAGGTTGAGAGAATATAGTAACGTAACTACAATTTCTTCAGGAAATTCCCGCTTACATTTACCCCCTCTTGCACCACTACAAATGCATTAGGGTCATACTTCCCTATGATATGTTTCAGCCGTCCGATTTCATACTTCGATACTATCATATATAACACCTCCGCACGATTATCGGTATAGGCCCCAAGAGCTTCCCATTTTGTAATTCCCCGTTCCAGTTTGGTGAAGATTTCCTGCTCCATTTCCTCACAGGCATGCCGCGTAATTACTTTTACTTCTACGTTTATATTCTGAGAATATACCTTGTCCACGGCGAACGAGCACACTGCAGCATAAATAAGCGAGTAGATAACAGTCTCAGCATCGAAGAGAAAGAGACAAATCGCATATAAAAGGAGATTGATTGTCAGGTTCACCTTTCCTACACTGAAGTCCCTCTTCCAACGAATAAGTAAAACTCCTAAAATATTAGCCCCTCCATCGGAACTTCCCATCTTCAGGCAAATGCCAATTCCTGCCCCCGAGAGAATTCCACCGATAATACAGGATGCCAATATATCATCCATAATAGGAATGGATGGAATATATACGATAAAGAGGAAAAATGACATTGCCGTAACGCTGATTACTGTCTTTAGAAAAAACATTCTTCCTAACCGCTTAATCGCTATAATAAACAAAGGTATATTTATAATATAATAAATAATACCTGAAATATCGAAGTTCCCAAAAGGGAATCCCAGATACTCTACCAAAAGGGTACGGATTACCTGGCTCACTCCCATAAGACCACCTGTGTATAATCCCTGGGGCACAATGAACAAGTTCATACCTATGGCATACATTAATACGCCGCCTATAGCTCCGAGCAGCCTTTTCGTTTCATACCACATCCGCTTTTTATCTAAATTCAGTATTCCGTCCATATACGCCTCCACCGCGTCCAATTTTCAAATTGCAATATTTATATGTCTTATTATACTAAAACCGATTGTCCAACAACTTCCGGAAGTCATCTTCCGGCATTGGCTTCGCATAATAATACCCTTGTGCATACATACAGCCTATACTTTTCAGGAATTCTACCTGTTCCTTTTCTTCTACGCCTTCGCATACAACATCCATACCAAGCTCATCCGCAAGCTCTACAACCTTACGAATTACCTTCTGAGACCGCCCTTCTTTGTCTCCTCCGCTCAAGAAGTCTTTATCTATCTTCAACGTATTGATCGGAACCTCCTTTAACATATTTAAAGAAGAATACCCGGAACCGAAATCATCTAAAGATAAATAATATCCATTTGCTTTCAGTTTATCCACCATTATGCTGATATCTTGTATGTTAGCTAAAATGGACTCTGTCAGTTCCAGCTCCACCAGATTCATGGGTATTTCATATCGGCTTCGCAGTTCATCCAACCGCTCGATATAGTCATTCTGGGCAAAGTGAAGTCTCGATTGATTAATAGATACCTGTACCACTTTTTCACCGCATTCAATCCGTTCCCGAAGCATCCGATATACCTGCTCCATCACATAGAAGTCAAGCTCCACAATGAAACCGTTATTCTCAAAAATAGAAATAAACTCTCCGGGGTTCATAAAACCATAGTCCTTACTAAACCACCGTACCAAAGCTTCTGCTCCTACAATTTCATCATTATCCATGCGATACTTAGGCTGATAATATACTTGAAATTCTCCTGTCTTAAGAGCATGCACCATACTATCGGTAATCACATTTTCCCTAATGATCTGCTGTTCCATATCTTCATTAAAATAGCACAAGTGAGCACCTCTTTTGGCCACCTTACGCGCCATCTCCGCATGATCGATCAAGATTTTTGCGGAAGTCTCTTTCGTACACCACTCTATAACAATTCCAAAATCATAGTTAAGATATATTTCGTTTCTTCGAATTCCTTTTTCTTCATATACGAACTTCCCGATCTCTTCTTTGATCGTTTCAACCCATTCTTCAGCCTTCGTATCTCCGTCGATAACTCCGAATACTAAAAAGTTATCCACCTTACTCCGCGCAACAATTCCTTCTTTACCATACAGCTCCTTTAACCTTTGTCCCACATATCTGATGGTATAATCCCCCACATGCCGTCCATAAGTTTCGTTAATGGCTGAAAAATGACTGATATCCAGAGAAATAATAAAAATCTCTTTTTCCCTGCATTCACCGAAACGCTTATCCACGAACTCTTCAAAAAAGTGGATATTGCCAATGCCGGTAAGCGTATCTTGAAATGCCAGTTCATAGATATGTTGGTTATATCTTTTCTTCGATAGAACTACATAGATCAATATAACCATTGCTGTACAAAAAAGGATCCCTAAAATCAAGATAAATTCTACAGGATTATAATAAACATAACTCATCAAAGAAACTTCTTCGTTTATCTTCTGCGTATGGAACTCCACAATTCGCTTAATATTTGTAGTTCCTAAACTGGAGATTCCTTTATTCAACATGGAACGGAGCACCTTGTTATCTTTTTGCAAGGCGATGGACAGACCGTGATCCGTATCGAAAAGAGTAAAGGTATCCAGCCTTAAATTCTCATCTTTTTTAAGAAGGACTTTAGCGGTATATTGGTTTATGAAGGCGACGTCTGCAGTTCCCATCTGCACCGCCTTTACACAATCCTCTTCCCTATCAAAATAAACCAGATTCTCTTCCGGATAATGCTTTAAGATATATTCCGTATTAAAGAAAAAGTTCTCACAGGTAGCTACTCTCGTCTTTTCAGGCGGTCTGCTCCTCTCACGGCGCCGAATCTCTATATATTGTACCTCCATATAGGGCTCCGTAATGAGGAAGTCATTCTTCTCACTCCAACTGTGGTTGGAATAGAAATCACCTACCAGATCCACTTCACCGGCCCACAACTGTTCCAGACTCTCTTTATAGGAATCCGTCTCTACATACTCGACCTCAAGCCCTACCTTTCCGGCGATCGCTTTGACGCTATCCAGTACGATTCCCGTGAACTCTGTGCCGTTATAATAACACATGGCATTAGCATCCGGAGAAACCGCAAGCCGAAGCGTCTTATGGTTATCCACATAATTCTTTTCCTTTCTCGTTAACGCAATGCTATAGGATGCATTCTGTTCAAAATATTTACTATACAGTTCTCTTTCAAAATAAGGACTGGACAGCATCATCTCTTCCATTGCCCGATTAAATTCGCTGATTAATTTGACATTTCCTTTTTTCGTAATTCCATAAAATGGCGTCACATCGAAAGTCGCAATAATCTTCTCATTATCCACCCGGCGATGGTTGCTGGCACCAATCGCATCAATAATCCCGGCTTGCAATGCCTCCTTGACATCATGCTCCGTATCGAACGACTCAATGCTTACCGATACTGCAATACTGCTGAAAAATTCTTCAACATCCTTATCTGCACCGCTCCCCTCGACCACTCCTATCTTCATTCCTTCAAACCGGGAGAAGTCGTTATAGTAATACTTGTCATCATCCGGTAAAACAGTGAGAACCGAAGAAGACATCCCCATCGGATAAGAAGAAAATTCGAAGTTTCCCATCCGGTCCGAGACCTTCTCGGCATAAGTAACAATATCAACTTCTCCTGCACCCAACATGTCCAAACATTCATCCCACGGCGCAACGACAAATTCATATTTCCATCCCGTATACTTGGCAATTTCCTGCAAATAATCATAACCGAATCCCCAACGGGTTCCTCCTTCGGTTATTTCCTGATATCCAGGCATAAGAAAATATCCTACCCTGATTTTATCCTCTTGCGCATGTAGTTTCAGCGTCGGGAAGAACAGCAATAACATAATGATTGCCGCACACCATACCCCACATCTTTTTATCCGCCCGTATATTGTATCCATATCATCTACCAGCCCCTCTGGGTCAACGTAATATTTCGTAACTGCGCAGACCTGCTGAATAGTTACAAAATTTCTTACATTTATACCCAAAATTATACCATAAGTACCCTGATTAGGAAACCTGAACTAATGAATAATAATATCGAATCCATTAAGGTTATATTCAGTTTTATTCCGTATTTATAGGTTAATATTGACTTTTCATTTCTTTTGTAGCATTATTTTCTCATGTTTTATAATTGTGAGAGCACAAGGTTCGCAGGTATCATGGAGACAAAATACCGTGTCCGCAAGCGGACACGGTATGCTTTTTTGCACACTCGCTTTGCTCGGCGCAGTATAATCTAAAATATTATACAAGACATATACAGGAGGCAGAATGGAAAAATATATACATGAGGAAATCCGGACAAGGGAAGATATTCAAGTCCGTTTTGATATTTATAGAGATTCCAATAATCTCATCACCAACCATTGGCATAATAGCATGGAGATTATTTACATTCGCGAAGGATGTATGGATGTTACGATTAATAACTTTCAACATGTATTGGAGGAAGGTGATTTCGTAATTATTAATTCGGCGGATGTCCATTCCACTTATTGCCACGAGAACTGCCTCGTCATTTTACTGCAGATACCTTATTCCTTTCTGAAAAAAAGCATTCCCGGATATGACAATATGAGGTTCGAAAGAACCCTCCGCTCCGAGGAGGATAAAAGCGCTCATATACGCTCTATTCTATTGGAAATGCAATCTATTAATGATGAAAAACCGGAAGGCTTTTCCCTTCGCTTTTTCAGCCTTTTGTATGATTTCCTCTATACAATGGTTCAGTCCTGTAAGGTGGAAATTGACACCGCTGTAAAAATACGGACAGATAAAAATCTGCGTCGTCTGGAAAGTGTGATGAATTACGTAAAATCCAACTATGCTTCTCCTATTACCTTAGAGGAAGCATCTGCCGTTATTGCCCTGAATCCAGAGTATTTCTGCCGTTTTTTCAAAAAATATATGGGAATTACCTTTCTGGAATATGTAAATCGCGTACGCCTGGCCCGCGTTTATGAAGATTTGATGAATACAGATCTGACCATTACCGGTATTCTCGAAAGAAATGGTTGTACGAATTATAAGCTCTTTATGAAGAACTTTAAATCTACTTACGGCTGCACACCTATGCAGATGCGGCAAAGCAGAAACCCTTTCTGACGTTTCTTCCATGCATATTTTTTCTTTTTTCGTGCAGACTACAAACAGAGGCGATATGATAAGAGAAAGGTATGATTTTTTATGAAGGATATGGATAACATGAAAGGTCTGGATCTGGATAAGGTTACCCTGGGTGAAGCTTTGGCAATTAATACGCTCGATGATATTCCTCAAGCGAAAAGTGATGCGAAGGAAATCGTAGGATTGGTAAAGCAAAGCGGCCGGGTCACCGGATATCAATTGTCCGATGGCTCTACCGTCTCCAAAGCAGAAGGCGTTTCCCTCGCTAAAAACGGAGAGATCAAGGGAGTCGGGATCGCCCACCGAAAGGATACGGAATATTTGAAATCCGTACCTGACGGCAGCGAAAATAACAATCTGAACAATCTCCCTTCCATTTCAGGCTAGCAAAAGGGGCTGTCGATATTTGGGCGACAGCCTTCTTTATTTTATCTTTGTCTGTTTAATTTAAATCGACTGATCAGATCTGTCATCATCATAGCCTGCGCACTAAGTTCCTCGCTGGCAGCCGCACTTTCCTCCGATATAGCAGCATTGGTCTGTACCACCCGTGAGATGCTGTCCACTCCCGTTATAATCTGTTCTGCCGCTTCCGCCTGTCCCTTCGATTCTTCCGCAATCTTATCGATCATTTCAAGAAAGACATCCGTATTCTCAGCCACTTCCTGGAATACATTGCTGGCAGCATCGGTCAGAATCTTACCTCTTTCTATATGAGAAAGGGATTCCTCAATCAACTGCGTCGTATTCTGTGCCGCCTCTGCGGATTCCTGAGCTAACTTCCTTATTTCATCAGCGACCACTGCAAACCCCTTGCCGGCAGCTCCCGCACGAGCCGACTCGATAGCAGCATTCAATGCAAGAAGGTTTGTCTCAGAGGCAATCGCATCGATTGTATTAATAATGTTTTTAATACCCTCTGAAGCATCCGCAATATCCTGAATGGATCTAACGAGCTCCTCCATCCTCATCTTACTCTCTTGTACTGTCTCTCCCGTTTTCACGCCCCATTTATCTGCCGTTTCCGCATATCCTGCATTGTTGTTAATCTGATTTGTTATATTAGAAATAACAAGGGACAAATCTTGTATACTGCCCGATTGCTTCGTAGCTCCCTGAGCGATATCCTGAGCTCCTGCAGCCATCTCTTCCGCTCCTGCACTGACCTGTTCTATCGCTACCCCCATTTCACACAAGGTATCGTTCATTTTATTCTGGAACTCCTCAATGGAATGCTGAATATCTGCAAAATCTCCAATAAACTCAATCGGACATTCACAGGTGAAATTGCCCGATGAGAATTCCTTCATTCCATAATCAATGGCATCAATATATTTCTTAATTTCCGATACCGCAAAGGATAAAGACTGTGCCAAAATTCCAATCTGGTTATTAACTCCCACATTAAAGTTCAGATTCAGATTACCCTTGGCAAGTTCTTCACATTCATGTTGTAAATCGATAATCGGTATAATAACGCTGCGCTTCACATATCGATAAGTTCTATTGATGAACCATATGGTAACAGCAGCCGCCAAAAAGCAAATAACAAATACAGCAACAAGCATACTTAATACCATTTCTTCTTGTGCCTTAATCTTCTCATCCCTTATCTGTATCATCTCATCCAAAATCTCTACCAGAGAATGAATCCTCACCTCTACACTATCGTGAAGCAATGCTATTGCCTGCTCCTTATCTGTTTCATTTGCCTGAAGTACATCTGCTGCAAGCTGATGAATTTCACGATGAATCGGCTCCACTCGTTCATAGAAATCCCGCATTGATGCGTTATCTTTCACATCATCTCCATACAAATATTTTCCAAAATCACATTTCGTCTCATCCATTTGTCCTGTGAATTCACTATCAAAATAAATAGAGGTACTAAGGCTATTCCACCATTTATAATGAGCCAGCTCATAGCGCAGCAAATCACTTTTTTCACTATTCATCTGTTCTGCATCACGGAATGCATAGCGAAACCCCAATATGCTCAATCCAATCAATAATACAAGAAGTACCGTTAGAACTACAATCATTAAAAAGCGTAAGAAGAATACCTCTTCAATCTTCTCATTTCCTTTTCTAACTTTCTTCATCTCCTTATATCTCCTTTTCTTTTGTATAAGAAATCACCATTAAGGTTTACCTTTATCTCCCTTCTTCATCATATCTTATTTGCTATTTTTTGTCCTTTTTTGTTGTATTTTATAGTGAAATATTATATAGTTATAAATATAACAACTTAAATTTCTTTCAAATTTCAAAAATTTTATACCAAAAGCAAATTGCTGATAAGGTAAACCTTAATAGCAATTTATTTTTTTGCCTATCTTTTCTGTATTCTGGATAAAGTGGGAATCTTTTTTACATACTTACATTACATTCATGTGATCTATGAAGGATTTTTATGTATAATATTTCAGCAATATTATACTGCGCCGAGCAAAGCGAGTGTGCAAAAAACATACCATGGCCGCTTGCGGACAAGGTATAATTTCACACTTTGAAAGAAACCCGGCTTAATGCCGCTTATCCACTTCACAATTACTCAACTTTAATATTTCTCATCCCTGAAAGGAGCATTTTTGACACAATGAAGAATTTTTATGGCTATATGCGCGTCTCTTCCATCGATCAGAACGTTGACCGCCAAAAAGCAGAACTACTAAAATGGGGAATCATAGAATCAAATATTTACTGTGATAAATTATCCGGAAAAGATTTCAACAGACCACAATACATGAAGCTAAAGAAAAAATTAAAAGAGGGAGATGTGCTTATCGTCAAAAGCATTGACCGCCTTGGGCGAAACTACCGAGATATTCAGGAAGAATGGAGAATCATTGTAAAAGTCAAGAAAGCTGATATCGTCATTCTGGATATGCCCATCCTAGACACCCGTACCAACAAAGATCTGATAGGCACTTTAATTTCCGATATCGTTCTCCAGCTTCTTTCTTATGTAGCACAGGCAGAACGTGAGAATATTAAACAAAGACAGGCAGAAGGCATAGCCATTGCCAAAGCAAAAGGAAAACATTTGGGGCGTTTCCCTTCACCTATTCCCGATGATTTCTACCCAATATATGAAAAATGGAAGAAGAAGGAATACACACTTCAAACAGCGAGCGCTGCGCTGGGTGTAACCGTAAGCCAATTTCGGACAATGATTAAGAAACATAACGCGAAACATAAAGAAACAACGTAGCTGTGAAGGTACTGAACTGTTACGAAACATCCAAACAAAATATGATATCCGACACTCTATACAACTTGACCGGATGATGCCTGCTTTCTGTTTTCTATCAACTCACTGACTACGGTAGAGCCAAGAATTAGTACTGCTCCCAATACCTGCGGCACACTCATTTTCTCCTGAAACAAAAGAGCGGAAAGGAGAATTGCTGTCACCGGATCAATATAGCTGAACAATGCTGCTGTCTGTCCACTCAGATCTTTTAAGGAAGAGAAATACAAAAGATAAGCAATTCCTGTATTCACAATTCCCAGAAGCAGCAATAGAAGTAATGTACTTCCATTGATTGTAACTTTACTGCCGCTGCCCGTAAGCAGGATGTATGGCAGTAACACGACGGAAGCGATACCAAGTTGTGAGACCGTCATATCTATCGGTTCTATCTCCTTCAAAAATTTATTCATAATAACGACTGACGCATAGAGAAGTGCCGCCATTATACCGAAGGCAATCCCTTTTATTCCGCTGCCGTTTCCATATCCGCCATTGAAAACATCGACTACGAGCATCATTCCGAGCAACGAAAGCATAACACACCCGCCCTTCACTGCCGTCAACTTCTCTTTCAGGAAAATAGGCGAAACAAGAATAACGAATACAGGCGACAAATAATAACATAGCGTGGCTACGGAAATTGTCGTATAACGGTATGCCTCAAAAAGACATATCCAATTAGCCCCTATCGCAACTCCCGAGAACATAAGAAGTTTGAAATTCTTTTTTATCGCTTTCGAGGAGATCTTCCTCTTCATCGCTATCCCGGCTAACCACAAGAATACAGTACCGATACTTCCCCGCACAAGTGCCAAAATGCCGGAAGGCATATCGATGGTCCTTACGAAGATCCCAATACTTCCGAATATTAACATCGCTATTACCAATTTAACTTTTGCGTTCATTTATAATCCTCTTTTTTCTCTGCTTTTCTTCTTTTAGATAGAGTTATGCCTTCGAATTCCTCCTTGGGCATTGCTCTTTAAGAGTATACTGCATATGCTAATAAAAAAGGGGTTTTTTATGTATCAGTTTACTCCTCGCGTTACTTTCACAGATATATTGCACCAGAACAAACCAAAAGCTGTGGCCTGGGTCACAGGCAACAGCTCCAACCCTCAGCTTAGCGGTCTGGTCAAATTCTACTCCACTCCCTACGACGGCGTCCTTATCGAAGCGGAGATCTTCGGCCTACCTAACGTATCCACAGAGAACTCATCCAATTTCTATGCCATGCATATTCATCAGTTTGGGGATTGTTCCAATAACTTCGCCAATACGGGAGAACACTATAATCCGACCAATGAACCTCATCCGGACCATGAGGGAGATCTTCTTCCCCTTCTCGGCAATCAGGGCTATGCCTGGTACTCTTTCTATGACAAACGTTTCACCATAGATAGTATTATCGGCAGGTCTGTTGTCATTCACGCAAGAAGAGATGACTTTACGACCCAGCCTGCCGGAGACTCGGGAGAAAAGATAGGCTGCGGCGTGATTCGTGCGGAATATCGCCATTAAAGGGCACTGTTACAACCTTTCTTTAAAATCGCTATAACCGAAACTTTTTACTATTTGGCAACTGCCATCCTCCTGCTCCCATACGATGGAAGGAAGGGGCATTCCATTAAAAGTATTATTTTTTACCATAGTATAAATTGCCATATCCTCAAAAGTCAGGCGGTCCCCAACTTGCAGCGGTTTATCAAAGGAATAGCTTCCTATCACATCCCCTGCAAGGCAAGTCGGTCCTGCGAGCATATAGGTAAATGCCTTCTCAGCCTCTGCCCCTGCATCCTTAAGGGGCGGACGGTAAGGCATCTCGATAACATCCGGCATATGGCAGGCTGCCGAAGTATCCAACAAAGCTATCGTTTCTTCATGTACCAGATCCTCTACTGTCGTCAGAAGATGTCCTGCATTCAGCGCCACTGCTTCCCCCGGCTCCAGGTAAACCGTAACGCCGTAAGTTTCCTTTATATGATGAATACATTTCTCCAGAAGCGGTATATCATAATCCGCTTTTGTTATATGGTGTCCTCCTCCGAAGTTAATCCATTTCATCTTCGGAAGCCAGTCTCCGAACCTTTTCTCTACTGCTTCTAATGTTACCGCAAGAGCATCTGCATTCTGCTCGCACAACGTATGAAAATGGATTCCTTCCACCCATTCGGGCAGCTCTTTTGCCCGCAACTCCTTCTCTAAGATCCCAAGCCTGGAACCAGGCGCACAAGGGTCATAAATGGCATGTCCATCCTGAGTTGAACATTCGGGATTAACTCTGATTCCCACACTTTTACCTGCCATCACTGCCCTTTTTCCATATTTCTCAAGCTGAGAAAGAGAATTAAAGACAATATGTCCGCAATAGAATAATATATCCTCCATCTCTTCGTCTTTGTACGCCGCAGAGAAGATATGAGCTTCCTTCCCCATCTCCTCTGCTCCCAGCCGCACTTCATATAAACCGCTCGCCGTAGTTCCATCCAGATACTCTCCTATCAACGGATAACAGGAATACATGGAAAATGCCTTCTGAGCCAGTAATATCTTGCACCCTGTTCTTTCACGGATGCCTCTTAATATTTCAAGATTCCCTCTAAGAACACTTTCCATTATAACATAGCATGGGGTTTTCAATTCTTCTCTTCTCATATCATTCTCCATAAAAACTTCCCTTATTTGTAACTGTTACTCCCCTTATTCTACCATATCTGGATTTTCACTTACCTTCCATGGAAGTCCGAATTCATTCAACGCCTCCATAAACGGGTCCGGATCGAACTCTTCGATATTATATACACCGGCCTTATTCCATGTTTTATTCATTAGCATCATCGCACCAATCATTGCCGGTACCCCTGTCGTATACGCCACTGCCTGAGATCCCACTTCCCTATAGCACTCTTCATGATCACATACATTATAAATGTAAATGGTTTTCTCAACCCCATCCTTTTTACCGGTAAAAATACAGCCGATATTCGTTTTCCCTTTCGTGCGCGGGCCGAGGGAAGCCGGATCAGGAAGTACCGCCTTCAGAAACTGAAGGGGAACAATTTCTCTTCCTTCATACATAATCGGTTCTATCGAGGTCATTCCCACGTTCTCAAGGCACTTCAAATGAGTGAGATAACTCTGTCCGAATGTCATAAAGAAACGGATTCTCTTAATTCCCGGTATATTTAAGGCAAGAGACTCCAGCTCTTCATGATGAAGCAGATACATATCCTTCTCACCCACTTCAGGGAAATTATAAACCCTCTTAATTTCCATCGGTTCTGTCTCAACCCAATGTCCGTCTTCCCAATAGGAGCCTTTTGCAGACACCTCACGGATATTGATTTCCGGATTGAAATTCGTCGCAAATGGATAACCGTGGTCTCCACCGTTACAATCCAGAATATCAATATAATTGATCTCATCAAAATAATGCTTCAATGCATAAGCGGAAAATACTCCTGTCACTCCCGGATCGAAGCCGCTTCCCAAAAGCGCTGTAACTCCCGCTTCCTCAAAACGCTCCCTGTAAGCCCACTGCCACTTGTATTCGAACTTTGCCGTATCCTCCGGCTCATAGTTGGCAGTATCCACATAATTCGTTTTCGTCGCAAGACATGCATCCATAATGGTAAGGTCCTGATAAGGAAGTGCGAGATTCAGCACAACATCAGGCTTCTCCTTCTCGATTAAGGCGATCAACGCCTGTACATTGTCCGCATCTACCTGCGCTGTCGTAATCTTAGCCTTCGTCATCCCTTCCAATTTCGCCTTTACCGCTTCACATTTGGACACGGTACGGCTGGCAATACAAATCTCCGTAAATACATCGCTATTCTGGCAGCATTTGTGAATTGCCACACCGGCTACTCCGCCGCAACCAATAATTAAAACTTTTCCCATAACATCTCTCTCCTTTATGAAAACGCTATTAATAGTTCTCTCACCAATTTTCCGGCAACTGCAGTAGATACCCCGCTCGTATCATATCCCGGACTTAGTTCATTCACATCGCAGCCAACTACTCGGCACCCCTTTACCACATCCAGTACCGCCTGAAATAATTCCATAAAACTCACACCGCCCGCTTCCGGGGTACCTGTCCCGGGGAATACCGAAGGATCGAGCACATCCAGGTCGATAGTGAAATATACCGGTTTTTCTTTCAGCTTCCCGATCGTCTCGCTCAATCCGTCAAAGCTGAACTTTTGCATCTTTACATGTCCTTCTCTTGCCCAGAGAAACTCCTCCTTGTCGCCGGAACGGATACCGAACTGATGAATCCTTCCATCCCCCAACGATTCCCAACATCGCCTGATCACACAGGCATGGGAAAGCTTCACCCCTAAGTAGTCCTCCCGAAGATCCGCATGGGCATCAAAATGAATAATATGCAGATCCGGATATTTCTTATGAACCGCCCTTACACTTCCAAGGGTTACCAGATGTTCGCCGCCTATCATAAACGGCAGCTTTCCATCCTCCAAAATCACATTCGTCCTTTCCTCTATTGACTCCAGGACCCTCTGTGTATCTCCGAGAGGAAGCTCCAGATCACCGCTGTCGAAAATCTGACCGTCCGTTATCTCTTTATCCTGATAAGGGCTATAAGTCTCCAACCCATAGGACTCATTTCGTATTGCAGATGGGCCAAAACGAGTACCAGGACGATAGGAAGTCGTGGAATCGAAAGGCACACCGAACAGTACGATATCCGCATCCTCATATTCCGATTCACAACCGATAAAATTAACAATATTTTTATTCAACATCTTTTACCAACTCCTCTACATATGCCGGGAGGGCAAATATTCCCTGGTGAAGCCTGGGCAAATAATATCTTGTTGCAACTCCCTTTAATGTCCAAGTCACTCCATCCAAATCATTCAGCGGGTGGTACTTCCTGGAAGCGAATCCAAACAGCCAATGTCCGGAAGGATAGGATGGTATATGCGCCTGATATATTTTGCTGATAGGGAAGGATTCAATAATTCTCTTGTGCATGCGCTGGCACTGGAACGCCTCTTCCTTATAAAATGGACTTTCATGTTGATTAATCATAATGCCGTCACTATGGAGGGCATTATAACAGTTACCGTAGAATTCTTTCGTGAATAGCCCCTCTCCTAACCCGAAGGGATTGGGCGAATCTATAATGATCAAATCATAGACATCGGATTTAGAACGTACGAACCGGAGTCCGTCCTCATTGAAAATGTGTACCCTGGCATCGTTCATACTACATGCCATCTGAGGGAAAAACTTCCTACATACCTCAATTAAAAGCGGATCTGCCTCTACCACATCGATTTGTTCCACGTTCTCATATTTTATAAGCTCTCTTACAATTCCGCCGTCTCCGCCGCCGATCACGAGCACCTTTTCCACATGGGGATGCACTGCCATGGGAACATGAGCAATCATTTCATGATAGATGAACTCATCCTTTTCCGTCAGCATTAGATCTCCATCTACGACAAGAATCTTACCGAACTCCTTGGATTCCAGTACGTCGATTCTCTGGAATTCGCTTTGTGCGCTAAAGAGCTGCTGTTCCACTCGAATCGACAGCTTCACATTGTCTGTATGTTCATCCGAAAACCACATATCCATAATTCTTCCTCCTAGTTTATCTTCTTAAGAACATTCAAATATTCAATATCTGCATCCTCAGGACCGGTCATGGAACAGCCCTTTTCCTTGGCATATAAAATATACTCGATGATTCCTTTGGTTATCATTTCCCCGGGCGCTAAAATGGGAATTCCCGGAGGATAACACATCACGAATTCACTGCAGACCCTGCCTTCCGTCTCCCTAAGGGGAAGCGATTCCTTCTCCGCATAAAAAGACTCCTGCGGTGTCATCACCACACAAGGATCCATATATTCTTGTGTGAGCATTCCTGCCTTATCCTTATGGTAGCAACGCTTTACCTCGGCAAGAGCGCTCACCAGCCGCTCAACCTCCTGCTTCCTGTCACCGATAGAAAGATAAGCCAGGATATTGCCGATATCGCCGAACTCAATCTGAATATCGTATTCATCCCGTAAAATATCGTAGACTTCAATTCCTGCAAGGCCGATTTCCAACGTATGCACGGATAACTTCGTACTATCGAAATCATAAACACTATTTCCGTTGACCAACTCTCTGGAAAACGCATAATATCCTCCGATTGCGTTAATTTCCTCTCTTGCATACTGCGCAAGCTCCATCACCCTGGCAAAGGACTCTCTTCCTCTAAGAGCCAGATTTCGTCTGGAGATATCCAAGCTGGAAAGAAGCAAATAGGAACCGCTTGTGGTCTGCGTCAGATTAATGATCTGCCGTACATAGCCTTCATTCATTTGAGAACCGATCAGAAGCAGAGAACTTTGGGTAAGGCTTCCTCCTGACTTATGCATGCTTACAGAAGACATATCCGCGCCTGCATCCATAGCGGACATCGGCATATTCTCTCCAAAATATAAATGCGCCCCGTGGGCTTCATCGGCCAGCACCTTCATACCATGCGCATGTGCCAGTTTCACAATCGTTCCCAGATCCGAGCATATGCCATAATAAGTGGGATTATTGACCAGAACCGCTACTGCATCCGGATTACTCACTATCGCTTGTTCCACCTGTGACACTCTCATTCCGAGTGAAATTCCTAAGTTCTTATCCACATCCGGATTCACATAGACTGGTTTCGCACCGCAAAGCACAAGAGCATTGATCACACTCCTATGTACATTTCTCGGCAAGATAATCTTATCTCCCTTTTTGCAGCAGGAAAGTACCATCGCCTGTACGGCAGAAGTGGTCCCTCCCACCATAAGGAATGCATGAGCCGCATGAAAAGCTTCCGCTGCCAGCTCCTCCGCCTCTCGTATAACAGATATCGGATGGCATAAGTTATCCAAAGGTTTCATGGAATTCACATCCATACTTACACATTTCTCTCCCAGCAATTCTACCAATTCCGGATTCCCTCTCCCATGCTTATGCCCGGGAACATCAAAGGGTACTATTCTCATTCTTCGGAAGCGTTTCAACGCTTCATAGATCGGAGCCTCTTCCTGCGACAATCTTCTTGCCGCGCCGCTCCCATTTCCCATGGATGTTTTCTCCATCACCATATACACCTCCTATGTCTTCAAATAGCCACACAAAAGAAAAACAAAAAAAGGCAAGAATGTGTTATACATCATTCTTACCTTGCGTTTTCTGTTCGCTATAAAATTATTCTATCCACTGTCTCTTCCGAAAAAAACTTCACCGATATCGTTTATTTTGCAGAAAGCGCTTCCGGTTCCCTTCGGTTATATCAACCAAATTCGATATTTCCTTCAGACACCCCGGCACATTAGGATATTCTCCACCCCATAATACCGCTTTTATCTAAGGTATATCGCTACCGGCAGCCTATAAAAGACAACAAATATTTTATTATTAGCATTCAGATATTCAGGTTTTCGAGTCTATATAGCAAATATTTCACTTTTAATACTCTTATTGACCGTTTCACAAGTTGATGTGTCGTATACACACTAGTTAACTGGTTATAAGTAACCAACTTATAAAATTTGAGCTTCTAACTCAATCAATAATGCAGCTTAAGCTGCTATAAATATTTGCATGGAACTCCAACCTTATATCCATCTGCCGTCCATACGCGTTTTATTATACTTTTACTTTTTCATAATTGCAAGTATTTTTTTCTGCCATTTATTTTACGGCCAAACACGCAGTGAATATTGTAAAGAAAATGAACTTTTCAAGTAGCTATTTTAACTTTATTCCTTCCTTATCTTGCCAACCTGCGCAAATGCAAAGACAGACTTTCATAGAAATCTGCTATCTGCTTACCGTCAATAAGAGCATGGTGTGCCAAAACACTGACCGGGAGAAGCAGTTTCTCCCCTTCTGGGAAATATTTTCCCCATGTAATTCTGGGGTTAGAATCTGCCGGAAAAGGTACCGGTTGTACGAGTGAAGTGTAACTCACCCAAGGTAGGCAGGATATAAAAATTAATGACCGTGGGTCACTTTCTTCCTCCAAACTGCCCTTTATAACAACCTTCTCCTGATTCTTGGCTGTCACCCGCAAAAATTCCTCGAAATTGAGTGTAGAATCAGCCTCACAGTAAGCATAAGTTCCATCCGGCTTCATCACTGTATGAGAGGTCATGCAGTTTTCGTATTCTATAATTTCTTTCCCTTCAATTCTCTGTCTGAATTCCCTTACCGAATTCGCCGCATTCCCCACACTGTAAAGTATGTATAAAAAGAAAGACTCGTTTCTTTCTTTTGAACATTTTACAATATCAGTTATATCCACATTTGCGGTCAATCCTACATAAGGATAACCCATGGAGCAAAAATAGTCAAAATGGGCTTTCCTCGAATAAGTTGTCATATCTATCTTCTGTATCTTCATACCACTAACCAACCCTTCTTACATTATTACTTTCCTTTGCTATAAACCCTAACTGTATTTCTCGTCCTCTTCGCGTCATAAAGCGCGTGATCCGCCTGAACGAGGAGACGAACCATATCGATTTCTTCCTCATAGGCAGCAAGACCGATGCTTACCGTCAGCCTTACTTCAGGTGTATCTTCAAAGTGTAATTTATTCATCTTCGCCTTAATATTCTCACAAATAACTATCGCTTCATTTATACTTTTATCACAAAACAACAGACTGAACTCATCCCCTCCATAACGGAATGATGTCGCTCCTTCGCTATTTTCCTTCAAAATCTCGGCGAACTTTATAAGGCATCTATCTCCGAAGTGATGCCCCCAATTGTCATTAATGCTTTTGAAATAATCGATGTCCAGCATAGCCAGAATATATCTTTCATGCCCCCCGTTTTCTTCAATGCTCTCTAACAAGTCCTGCAACACCTTCCGGTTGAAAATACCTGTCATCTGATCCATCTGCAGGCTTTTGCGCAACTGATACCTCTCTACCCCCATCTGTATACTCGCTTCGTTCCTATCGCGCTCGAACCGTATCGCTACCATGCAGGCAGCCGCAAAAACGATAAGAATCACCAGAGAAAGTACAAAATCCCCCATACGGATTGAGCTATCGAAAACACCCACTTTGCTCGTATCCCACTTGATAAATAGCTCCGAGACTATAATAGCTACCATACTCATTATCACTGTAACTCCGGTCAGACGGTAGTTGGCGTAGAACATTGTCATCATAATTGCCCCTAGAAAAATACTGTAAGTGGACCAGAAAATTGAATGTACCGTGAATAAATTAAATCCTACCACTACAATGCTCAAAGAAATGACATATATTTTCTTCACTCTGGACAGCTTTTCCGATTTCATTACTATCCTATTTATTCCAACGCAGATAAAGTTAATCGTACTCGGCACAAGAACATACTTCCAGACAAACATATGAATGGTAGTTTGCAGCAAATCAGAGCGAATCAACATGGCTCCCATAATAAATTCACTCAAACACGCGAAAACCACTACAGCCAAGGCAATCTTATAATGGAGCAGAAGCCAGGCATCCTCAATTCTCTTGTATTCTTTATATCCCTCTTGCATATGTAGGCTGCTGAACTTTTCTGCATCCTCTTCTGTATCTCTATATTCATAGGCCATACTTTTTATCCCCCAATATACTGTACTATTATATATATTATTACATAACAGAACAAAAGTGTGCTTTGCCTATTCTCGCAGTCAAAAACTTTGGCTGCACAGCTTTTGTTCCGCGCGCGTAGCTGCGCATTAATCGGTTCTTTAATGTAACAAGGTCTTTCCTATGGGATGAAAAGAAAGGCGTATTTTCCTAAAGAAAATACGCCCTTATTCTTACTGGATTCCTCGGATCACTCTATCTGTTTATGCGGCAGGCTTGAGCAAAATATCGAGACAAACCTCACCCGCCGGCGTCTGAATACGGCAGGTCGTATATTCATCTCTATCTCCGCTCACTTTGCATAGTTTCGGTGTGAGTATATCACATTTCACATCTGTTTCCGCAAACATAGTCAACACGTTACCACTAATAATATTGGCAATTTCTGAAACAGCAGAGATAACGAATTCATCTACCGTCTCCATCTCCAGACCACTCATAATATTAACCATACCTAAAGAGGTGTGAACCGGGAAATGATAAACAACCTCTCCTTCCATTTCTCCAACAATTCCGATAGAAATATCAAGCCCATCCTCATAAGGAGTGTCCTCTGATGTAAGCTCATGCAAGTCTGACATATCAAGCATCAATTGAAACACATTGCGAGTAGCTTCTAAGAAAGGTTTATAAAGTTTATCTGCCATCTTCAGCCACCCCCTTTTCTATCGCATAATCAGCAATCTTCTGATCTTGTGCCGCAACATGATTAATTAGCCATGATAAAAGCTTGCCTCCAAACTGCTGCATCAGCTGCTCGTTATAACCACTTTTTTCATATTCTGCTGTAATCTCAACTACGTAGCTCACCATATCATCATGCACTTTTTTATGCTCTTCATAACCGGGATAACCAATTCTTCTCTGGTATTCCTCTTCATCCTTAAAATGCTCTACTACATATCCATTCATGAATTCCAATGTATCGTTTACTTTCTTCACCTTTTCTTCCCAAGATGCGGAAGAGCGAAGTGTCTGTACGAAAGCATCCACACGCTTGAATAATTCCTGATGCTGCTCATCGATCAAGGTAACGCCAAGATTATACTTTTCTTTCCAAATCACAGTATTTCATCCTTTCTTCTCTGGTACTCCAACATATCTAATCAATACCGCCTCTTACTTTCAAAAAGCCAGCATGAGGATATATTCGGATTTTATTCTTCCCTTATACAGATGATATGATTATACCCTATAATTCTAGTTTATTCAATTTTTTTCTGTGACTTTCGCACTATTTTGTCACCATTCAACCTACGGCTTCCTCGCGATATTAATGGCTGAACTGTAACATATTTTCTTTACTTTTCGACATCCAAGACAGTCTTGTTGACTGCATTAATAAATGCTAAAGCACTCGCTTCCATCACATCCTGTTCAATCGCTTTTCCCTGATATAATTTATCATTATATTTGATTTGAACCGTGACTTTTCCAAGACTTCCTTTGCCCCTGCTCAAGTTATTGATTCGATATTCGATCAATTCTATCGGGTATCCGACAGCATCCATAATAGCGCTATACAAAGCATCGATCACACCTGCGCCACCGCTGCTTTTCACAAGCTCTCTATCTCCTTTTGTCAGCTTCACAGAAGCCGTCGGAAGTGTGCTCGTGGCTGTCATCTGATATTCCTCGAGCTGCCACAGTTCCTTGTCGAAGACGCTCCTTACATTCGGACAATCTTTAAACAGTGCCAATATATCATTATCATATACTTCCTTCTTACGGTCAGCCAGCGCCAAAAAACGTTCGAATACCTCTGTCGTATGTTCCTGTTCTATCTCAAATCCAAGCTTCTCCGTCACATGTAAGAATGCGTGCTTCCCGGATCTGGCTGTTAATACGAGTTCCATCGGCGGTGCCCCTACGGTCTCCGGGTCCATAATTTCATAGACATCCTTCGACTTCAGCAAGCCATCCTGATGGATTCCGGAAGAATGAGCGAATGCATTTTCTCCCGTAATCGCCTTATTCACTTGTATGTCCAATCCCATCGTCGCACTGACAATGCGGGAGGTTTCATAGATTTTCTTCGTATCTATCTGTGTATAGCCATTATAATAATCTTCGTGCAACCGAATTCCCATTACCACTTCTTCCAAAGAAGTATTACCGGCCCTCTCTCCGATTCCATTGACGGTACATTCCACCTTATCCGCACCGTTACGTACTGCTGCCAGAGTATTAGCCGTTGCAAGTCCGGTATCATTATGGCAGTGAACGCTTAAGAGCACGTTGGGATCCAAATTCTTCAATCTATCATTGATTCGATAAATCAACTGTCCGAACTTCTCAGGGACCGCATACCCTACCGTATCCGGTATGTTAATAATTGTGGCTCCTGCTTTTACTACTGCCTCTATCGTTTTCCACATATATTCGAATTCCGACCGGCTGGCATCCTCAAGGGAATACTGCACATTAGGCAAATATCTTTTCGCATACCGTACGGAAGAAGCACCTATATCAATAATTTGTTCAGGAGTTTTCTGTAATTTCTTCGATACATGTACCTTTGAAGAACCGAGTACTATATGAATCAAAGGATCTTGCGCATCGCGAATACTCTCATAGATAGTATCGATATCCGACTCCACAGCTCTCCCTAACCCCGCAATACATACATCCTGCCCTATTTTACGGCTGATTGCTCTTACCGCCTCGAAATCCCCTTGCGACGAGGAAGGGAATCCAACCTCCATCATATCCACTTTCATCTTAGCAATTTGTGCCGCGACCTCCAGCTTCTCTTCCAGATTCAGCTTCGCTCCGGGAACCTGCTCCCCATCTCGCAGCGTAGTGTCAAATACATAAATTTTTCTTTTCATCATTGCATCCTCCTTGTATGATTATGTTCCGTGCGCGTAGCTGCGCTCCATCTTTATGTAATAGGAGCACTCTCCTAATTACATAAAAAAGCTCCCTCTATCTCTTGCCGATATTCAAGAGACGAAAAGGGAGCACTTCCGCGGTACCACTCTAGTTCATACAATTATGTATGCGCTTTTTCGATACAGATTGTTCACAATCAATATCTATCCCCAATAACGGTGGGCATCCGACACAGCCTACTTTATTTCAGCCGGTAACTCGAAGGCGAGTTCACCATTTTCAAATTCCTGCTTCGCACCAACCAACAGGTCTCTGTAAATTCTCAAATAGCTACTATTCCTTGTCTGCGTCTTTTTCTATATTGATATGTATTATATGCAGTCACCTTTGTTTTGTCAACGTGTATTTCTATTTTTCATATTATATATAGACGGCGATTAAATTCGCCGTCTGCACCGAGCACAGTCGCTTTGCGACCAAATACCACTTCGTGCGAGTGTGCATCCACCGGCAGTATCTATATATTCGGTGATTAAAAATCACCGAATATATAGATACCGCCTTAATGTGACACATTTCGAACAGTTGCATATAATACATTAGAAAACATACAACTCAGAGGTCCTATATGAACAATACAAATGTAAACAACCAAATGTTGTCGCGCCCCCGCGATACTATGTGCGTAGAAAACGCACTCGTAGAAGACGTATGTACTGACAGCCGGATGTCCGGGCATATATTGATTTCCTATTCTGTAAAGGACGACTGCGGTAAGAGCAAGAAAACTCTCCTCAGGCTCAATGTAACCCGGAATACCGAGATTGTGGATCATCGTGGCAAATCTTTGTGCCTTTGTGAAATTAAGAAGGGTATGCGCATCGACGCTCGGTTTTCCAGCAATATGACAAGAAGTATTCCCCCACAGGCCAATGCTTGTGAGATCACAGTGCTGAAAAAAAAGGATGAAGTAAGTGTAACTACTACCCGTGTGCTGAATGCGGATGTAAGAAACGGTTTCCTTCTTACAGGAGTACCTTGTAATCCTTCTCAGCAAATGCGATTCATCATTACAGATGCAACCGTTATCCTCGATAAATGCGGCAGACCTATCCGGCTATGCTCACTTTGCGCCGGCCAGATGGTACGTGTGGAACATGCCAGCTTCCAAACAGCCAGTATCCCACCGCAAACTACCGCTTTTTGTGTACAGATTGTATAATATTTTAAGAAAGGCAGGGAGCTTTAGAAACTCCCTGCCTTTCTTCATCTGTATTCCAAGTAGCTTAGAAATTGTTTCATCGCCAAAGAGTTGTTCTTCTTGCTGCGAAGAGCCAGACCGAGCTTACGATAAGCCGGTACTTCTAACTCCTTTATGATAATACGGTATGGGTTACGCTTCAGAATAAGCTGGGGAAGAATTGCGATTCCAAGACCGCTTTCCACCATGGACATAATTGCGTAGTCATCCCATGTCGTAAAATGTACTTCAGGAGAAATATTCCAGCGTTCAAATATCTCTGAAACATCCGATTTGCCGCCTCGCTCCAAGAGTATAAATGGATAGTCACACAATGCTTGAATGGGAAAATAATCACAATCCGCCATCGGATGATTCTCCGGTAAAATTACAAGCAGTTTATCTTGTTCCAGAAAAACTGTATCTAACTCGGGCAGCGTAGGGAGACGAAGAAAACCACAATCTACTCGCCCCTCCATAATCCAACTCTCGATCTCTTCATAATCACCAAGAAGGAGTTCATAATCAATCTCAGGATAACTTTTCTGGAATTCTTTGATGATATTAGGCAACCAGTGGGTGGCTACACTCGAAAAGGTACCGATTCTAATAAGTCCGGCCTGCAAGCCGTTTATTTTCTCCACCTGATGCTCTAACTTACGATATTCCTCGCACATACTTCTTACAAAGGGCAGTAACTTCATCCCATCGGATGTCAGCCTGACTCCCTGGCGTCCTCTCTCCAACAGGGATACGCCCCATTCCTTCTCCAAATCGTTAATCATCCGGCTTATTCCTGATTGGGAATAGCTCAATGAGTCCGCTGCCTTTGTGAAGCTTCCACACTCTACGATTCTTATAAATGCCATATATTTCTGAATATTCATATCCATACATTAATTTCCTTATATATCTGTTTTTATAATGTTTTTCATTACAAACATTCACTTTTGTAATTTATTAGCTTATGATACATTATCCACATGTAGTTTACAAGGGAAGACCAATTATTTTAAGACATCAGGGAGAAAACAAAATGGGACTGTACCAAAATAGAATTGTAGTCAAAGTCGGAACCTCCACTTTAACAAACGATATGGGGCAAAATGACTTGCGCTCCTTCGACCGCCTTGCCTGCGTACTGGCGGACGTACAAAACATGGGATATGAAATTATCCTGGTATCCTCCGGCGCAATTGCCGTAGGTGCCAATAAACTGAATATGAAAACCCGCCCTTCCAGTATGCGGTTAAAACAGGCCTCTGCGGCGGTTGGGCAATGCCGTATTATGTATTTATACGATAAATTCTTCGGAGACTATGATAAGACAATTGCCCAGATTCTTTTAAATGCTGAAGATATCGAAATGGAAGAAAAAAAAGAAAATCTCACGAACACCTTCGATAGCTTACTGGAGATGGGAATTATTCCCATCGTTAACGAAAACGATTCCGTCAGCTATACGGAAATTGAATCAGAAGATAGATTATTCGGAGATAACGATATGCTTTCCTCGGTAGTAGCGGTCTTATGCCGTGCCAAAAAGCTCGTGATTTTCTCCGATATCGATGGTTTCTATAACAAAGATCCAAGACTTCATCCGGATGCTAAGCTTATCGAGCGCATTACCGATATCGATGAAGATATACTGTCTTTGGCAGGCGGTGCAGGGTCCCGCCGCGGAACAGGCGGTATGAAAACAAAGCTGCAGGCTGCCAGACTTGCTACTTCCCAGGGAATCGATACTATTATTACCAACGGCAACAACCCAGCATCTTTATACGATATTGTTAAAGAAGAAAGAGTCGGAACCCTTTTTGCCGGCAAACGGACAAACGGACATTAAAGCTTATGCTTTATGTCCGTTTGTATCGTTTATTCATACCGTAATGCTTCAATGGGATCCATTTTCGCCGCCTTATTCGCAGGATAGTAGCCGAAGAACACGCCGATCACAATGGAGAATATAAGAGAAATTATGATGCTGCTGGCAGATACTGCCGCTTCTGAACCCATAAGGTTCGCACCGAATATTCCTCCTGCGATGCCAAGAGCAATCCCTATAATACCGCCTATCATACAAATGATGATCGCTTCTACAATAAATTGAAGGCGAATAGAGCCATTCGTGGCACCGAGGGCCTTTCTCGTACCTATTTCTCTCGTCCGCTCTGTAATTGAAACGAGCATAATATTCATAACGCCGATTCCTCCTACCAGCAAAGCAATGCCGGCAATCACAGAGATCGCAGTGGTCACTGTCCCCATAATATCAGACATTGCACTCACAATGGATGCCATGCTCATTGCGGATACTTCGAAATCCCTATTATTTCTGTAATATGTATTGAAATAATTCTCCGTAATACTCGCAAACTGATCCGAGTCAATACCGGCTGTAGTCATGACTGTGAAGCTTGTATATCCGGTCTTATGATTTTTGTTCAGTGCCGTTTGAAGGGGCACGTATACATTTGTCGTGATATCCTTTTCCGATGAAGTGGAGAAGCTGAATGACGACTCTTCATATTCGTATACTCCGACAATAATGTAGCTTTCGTAGCTTTCATTTACATTCGTCTGAATCGTGCTTCCG